>CAJAPZ010000048.1 GCA_903943955.1 uncultured Actinomycetes bacterium | reverse complement strand
GGCCCCAGGTCCACAATCCAGTCCGCTGCCCGGATTACGTCGAGGTTGTGCTCGATCACCAGCACCGTGTTGCCTGAGTCCACAAGCCGCTGCAGCACCTCGAGCAGCTTCTCGATGTCGGCGAAGTGCAGCCCTGTGGTGGGCTCGTCGAGCACGTACATGGTGCGACCCGTGGCGATCTTGGCCAGCTCGGTGGCCAGCTTCACACGCTGGGCCTCACCCCCCGACAGCGTTGTGGCCGGCTGCCCCAGGCGGATGTAATCGAGCCCCACGTCGTGCAGCGTCTGCAGGCGGCGGCGCAGGCGCTCGACGGGGGCGAAGAACTCCACGGCCTCCTCAACGCTCATATCCAGCACGTCGTGGATGGTCTTGCCCTTGTAGTACACGTCGAGGGTCTCGCGGTTGTAGCGCTTGCCCCCGCACACCTCGCACGGCACATACACGTCGGGCAGGAAGTGCATCTCGATGGTGATGGTGCCGTCGCCCTTGCAGGCTTCGCACCGCCCACCCTTCACGTTGAACGAGAACCGTCCCGGGGCCCATCCGCGGGCGCGCGAGTCGGGGGTCATTGAGAAGAGCTCCCGCACGTGATCAAACACGCCGGTGTACGTGGCTGGGTTTGATCGGGGCGTGCGGCCGATGGGCGACTGGTCGATGGCGATGACCTTGTCGAACTGCTCAAGCCCCTCAATGCGCGTGTGGCGGCCTGGGCGCAGCGGCTTGCGGTTGAGCCGCCCGGCCATCGCCTTGAGGATGATCTCGTTCACCAAGGTGCTCTTGCCCGACCCTGAGACGCCCGTCACGCAGGTGAGCACGCCAACCGGGATGGCGGCGTCGATGTTCTTGAGGTTGTTCTCGCGTGCCCCGTCAACTGTGAGCCACCCCTGCGGCTCGCGGCGCGTGGACGGGTACGGAATTGCGCGCGCGCCTGACAGATACGCCCCCGTCACCGACTCAGGCTCTGCCTCCACGTCGGCGGCCGTGCCAGCCGCCACCACGCGACCACCGTGCTCGCCCGCCCCCGGGCCCATGTCGATGAGGAAATCCGACGAGCGCATCATCTCCTCGTCGTGCTCCACCACCAGCACCGTGTTGCCGATGTCGCGCAGGCGCTCAAGCGTGGTGATGAGCTTGCGGTTGTCACGTTGGTGCAGGCCAATTGATGGCTCATCCAGGATGTACAGCACGCCCACCAGCCCCGCGCCAATCTGCGTGGCCAGGCGGATGCGCTGTGCCTCGCCACCGGAGAGCGTGCCGGCACCGCGCGCAAGGGTGAGGTACCCCACTCCAACATCCACAAGGAACTTGAGGCGGGAGGAGATCTCGGTGACCGCCCGCTCCGCGATGAAGGCCTCGGTGGCGCTCAGCTCTACCGACTGAAGAAATGCCAGTGCGCCCTCAATGGAGTACTCGGTGAGCGCGTGGATGGAGGTGCCGCCGATTGTCACGGCGAGGCTCGTGGGCTTGAGCCGCGCGCCACCGCACGATCCGCAGGCGATGGGTGACATGTACTGCTCGATGCGGTCGCGGATGAGGTTGGACTGACTCGAGCCGTAGCGGCGCCGCATCTGAGGAATGACCCCCTCAAACCGGGCGGTGCTCGAGTACCCCCGGCGGCTGCGCTTGCCCAGGTCAAAGCGCTCCGGCTTTCCGGACGGGCCATTCAGCAGTACGTCGCGGTCTTCGTCGGAAAGGTCCTTCCAGGGCACGTCCATCGGGATGTCCCAATGCGCGCACGCCGACCGGAGCAGCAGGTCGTAGAAGTCGGTGGTGCGATCAGCCCACGGCAGGATGGCCCCGCCGGCCAGCGACTTCTCCGGATCAATGACCAGTTCCGGATCCACCTCGGCCATAAACCCGAGGCCCGTGCACTCGTCGCACGCGCCCTGCGGCGAGTTGAACGAGAAGATGCGCGGGGCGAGCTCGGGCAGCGATGCACCGTGCTCGGGGCACGCGAGCTTCTCGCTGTAGGTCCAACTGCGCTCCTCGCCGTCGACCTCCTGCAACCGCACGAGGCCATCGGCAAGACGTGCGGCGGTATCGAGGCTCTCGGTCAAGCGCCGGCGAAGATCGGGCCGCATCACAAGCCGGTCGACCACCACCTCAACCGTATGACGCTTGTTCTTCTCGAGCGGCGGCACCTCGTCAACAGCCACGACCTGGCCATCTACGCACACACGCGCAAAGCCCTCGTCGCGGATGTGGTCGATCACGTCTTTCTGCTCCCCCTTGCGGTCGCGTACGACCGGGGCCAGCACCATGAACCGTGTGCCCTCATCCAGAGTGAGCACGCGATCGGCGATCTGCTCCACGCTCTGGCCGGCGATCTTCACGCCGCACTCAGGGCAGTGCGGGATACCAATGCGGGCGTAGAGCACTCGCAGGTAGTCGTAGATCTCGGTGACCGTCGCCACGGTGGACCGCGGGTTACGGCTGGTGGTCTTCTGGTCGATAGAGATGGCCGGGGACAGGCCTTCGATGTCATCAACGTCGGGCTTGTCCATCTGCCCGAGGAACTGCCGGGCGTACGAGGAGAGACTCTCCACGTAGCGCCGCTGCCCCTCCGCGTACAGGGTGTCGAACGCAAGGCTCGACTTGCCGCTGCCGGACAGGCCGGTGATGACCGTCAGCTGATCCCGGGGGATCTCAATACTGACGTCCTTGAGGTTGTGCTCGCGGGCACCAACGACGCGGATGGCGCCGGCGCCATTTTTGGTTCGCGAACTCACTGCGCCCATGGTAACCCGACGCCACCCCGATCCGGCCTGCGATCATGCACCCGTGACCACCGCTCGTGAACGCGCCGCCTGGGCGCGCCATGCCGAACAGGCCATTGACGACGCCGGGCTGCGTGCCGGGGGCGCGCGACGTGCGGTCGTGGAACTCCTGGCGAAGCAGGACTGCTGCCTGAGTGCCCAGGAGATTCGCGATGCCCTGGTGGCGGCGCCCGGTGCCACTCCTGGCATGGCAAGCGTGTACCGCGCGCTCGACACCCTCACCGACCTACATCTGGTGCACAAAGTCGATCTGGGCGGAGCCATTGCCCGGTACGAACCCGCACACCCTGACGGGGACCATCACCACCATGCGGTATGCCGCGACTGCGGGGCGGTCGTTGCCATTGAGGACGACGGCGTCGAGCGGGCCCTTCACGAGATGGCCGGCCGGCTTGCATTTCAGGTGGATGCACACGACATCACTCTTCACGGGCGATGTGCGGCGTGTGCTGGCCAAACGAAGCCCCGCCGGGCCAGATAGCCCCCTCTGGGGCCCGACCGGCCCAGAGAAGCCGACGGTGGCTACGCGTCGATCAGGGGTGCTGGTACACGCGCTTCGGGCAGACGCTTGAGGATCCACGTGACCACAGCCACGGTGACGACCAGCAGGGCGATCGCGATTGCCGCTGCTGCCGCGCGGGCCTCTCCCGTCTCCAGCACGTTGTGGCCCGCAGACACCAGCATCACCACGGCCGCCGACTCGAAGAACGCGTAGTAGCCGTAGCTGCGCCGGTACACCGCAAACGCCGGGATGAACAGCAGGAAGCCCAGAACATAAAAGGTCCATATGGGCAACGGGATGAGTGACACCGGGATGACGATGAGCAGTGCACCCACAGTGCCCGTGAGGCGCTGACGGCCTCGACCGGTGTCGCCCATCGTCAACGGGGGGACTATGGCGATGAGCGTGAGCGGGATCCAGTAGCCGTGTGGCAGCGAGGTGGCGATAGCGATGGCTGCGCCGCCACCCAACAGACACAGGCCCACGATGGCGGGCAGCACCACGCCACCGGGCCGACGTGGAGGGGCGGGCGTCACCCGCGCGGCGCCCAATCGGTGGGCGAACGTGACGCCAATGATTCCGCCCGCAATGGCGAAGCAGCCGATCAGGATCGCGTTACGACCGCTGGTGGCGCTGTGCACCATCGTTGGCACGAACCCGGCGTACACGAGGGCTGCGAGGTACCCATATGGATAGCCGCAGCCGGCAACCAGGCCCACTGCCCCCATGACCATCACCCAGCCCCAGCCGTAGCCCGCAAACGCGGCCGTCGCCCCAAGCACGCCCATGAAGGGGATGACACGGATCGTGCGGGACCAGCCCGAACGCATGCTGCCGGAGAACCCTGCGATCACCCCCATCAGGGTCGCAAATGCGGCAACGGGTCCCGAGATGGTGGTCGCAACCACCATCGGGACCACAAAAGCAACGACGACGGTCAGGCTGATCAACGCGATGCGTTGCCCCAGCGGCCGTCGATGTTTCTGCGTCCGGTCTGCAGGGGGCACGGGAGCACTCGGGACCATGAACAGCACCGTAGCGATGGCGAGCACGCCATGACACTGGCCGGTGCATCTGGCACTTGCCCCGCCAGCGATCAGCGGCTGGCCGAACCCGCCATGCTCAGTGGTGGTGCCCGTGATCGTGGTCGTGGCCGTGCTCGTGGTCGTGCCCCGGGGCGTGCCCACGCACGCGGGGAAGCCCGGGCCCGTGCTGATGTCCGTGCTCGTGGTGGGGATCGATCACCACGGGCCCCGTTGCGTCGCTGATGATCACGCCAAACGTATCGGCCAGCGCCGAGGCTGTGAGTACCTCAGCCGGGGGGCCGCAGGCCACCACCCGCTCGGCCACCAGCAGCACGAGGTCGGCACGTGCCGCCTCGCGCACGTCATGTGTGGCGCTCACGATCGCCGCACCGCGTGCACGCTCGAAGTCCATGAGGCTGAGGTACCGCTCACGGCTCGCGGCATCCAGGCCCGAGGTCGGCTCGTCGAGCAGCAGCAGGTCAGCACGGCGACATGCCGCCTGCGCGAGGTGCACGCGCTGGCACTGACCGCCCGACAGCGCACCGAGTGGCCTGTCGGCCAGCGCCTCCACGCCCATCGCCGCCATGGCGTCATCC
Source organism: uncultured Actinomycetes bacterium (assembly GCA_903943955.1). Taxonomy (GTDB): domain Bacteria; phylum Actinomycetota; class Thermoleophilia; order Miltoncostaeales; family Miltoncostaeaceae; genus SYFI01. Next base: position 8,294 of record CAJAPZ010000048.1, on the reverse strand, counting down.
ACATACCGCTCGTCCTCCCGGCGCAGCCGACGCAGCAGGCCACGCACGGGCCACCTCCCCATGCGCACCACGTCCTTCGCCCGGATGGGCAGCAGAAATCCCTGCTCGTGCGACTGCGAGAGATACGCCACGCCCGTGCTGCCACTCCCGGGCACACCGTCAAGCACCTCCAGACGCCCATCAACTGTGGGAATGAGTCCGGCAATGCTCCTCAGAAGAGTGCTCTTGCCCGATCCGTTGGTGCCCACCACCGCAAGCCACTGCCCCGGGGCGAGAGTCAGGGTGATACCGGCCACCACGGGGTTGCCGCCGTACCCGATGGTGAGGTTGTGCGCGCTGATGGCGGGGGTGGTCATGCGTGCTCCGGATGCGGCCGACGCGACGGCAGGAACCCCTGCACCACCAGCGCAACGAAGAAGATGCCCACGGCCACCAGTACCACGGTGGCCCCCGCTGCCAGGTCGTAGTACCACGACAGCAGAAGGCCCAGGTACACACTCACTGAGCCGATAACGGCGCTCACGATCATCATGGCGCCCACCCTGCGCACCACGAGCGCCGCCGTGCCAGCAGGCGCCAGCAGCATGCCGAACACCAGCAACGTACCCACCACCCGAAACGACACCACAACGGTGAGCGCGATCATTCCCAGCAGTACAGCCTCGAGCAGCCGCACCGGATAGCCGGCCACTCTTGCCTGATCAGGATCCATGGCCATGAGCAGAAATGGCCGCCGCAGCGTCCAGGCGAGGCACACCACCACCACGGCCACGATGGCCTGCCACAGGATGGAGGTCCAGCTCACCCCAAGTACCTCGCCAAACAGGATCTCGGTGAGGCTGCCCGCGAACTCGGATGATCTCGACACGATCACCACCCCCAGCGCGAGCATGCCGACAAACAGCAGGCCGATTGCCACGTCGCTGCTCAGGCGCGTGCGCCGCTGCACCGCAGCCACCCCGCCAATCATCACTGCGGCACCCACCAGCGCGCCCACAAATGACGGGATGCCGATGAGCAGCGCGGCCGCGATGCCCGGCAGCACGCCATGTGCCAGCGCATCGCCCAAAAAAGCCATCCCGCGAAGCACCATCAGCGTGCCCACCACCCCGGTGGCGATGGCCACCAGGATGCCGGCCAGCAGGGCCCGCTGCATGAAGGCGTTCTGCACGAATGGATCGGTGAGAACGCCCACCCTTGCTACCTGCCACCCGTGTTGGCCAGTGCCGACGCGATGCGGCGAGAGATGCCATCGATGTAGGTCACGTACGAACCATCGGCTGGCAGCGCCTCGGTGGCGAGCTCCACGACCGTCGCACCGGTGGAATCTGCGATGGCGCTGGCCACCTGGGGCGAGGTTCCCTGCTCGGTGAAGACCACCCGCACCCCGGCCGCCTTCATCGCCGCCTCCAGAGCGGCGAGGTGTGCGGCGGAAAGCTGCCCCTGCGACGAGAGCGACGGAGTGATGGCACCGACGACGCGGTAGTTGTACCGACGGGCGAGATAGCCGAGCGATTCGTGCCCGGTGACGATTCCACGGGCACTCGTCGGCACCGCGTCCAGCTGTGCGCGCGCCCTGTCGTCAAGCGACGTGAGGCGTGCCGCAGTGGCCGCAGAAGGGGTGGCGATATCCGTACCGGTTGCCGATTTCACGGCCGCGGGCAGCGCCTCGACAACGGCGCGCATCTGCGTGGGGTCGGTCCAGAAGTGGGGATCCTTCGCACCGGGCGCCTGATCGGCGTCGGTCGGGTCAGCACCCTCTCCCGCCTTCACCGTGCGCACGTCCACGTGATCTGTGGCGGTGAACACCGGCACCCCACCCTCGCGCGCCTGCGCAATGGCACTCGTAAGCCCACCCTCCAGGCCAAGACCGTTCTGCACAATGAGGTCCGCGCCCTCGAGTCGGGCAACGTCCTTCGCTGACGGGCGCCACTCATGCGGGTCGGCCCCATTGGGCATGATGACCTCAACCGTCGCGGCATCGCCCACGGCGTCCTTCACCACCGCGCCCAGAATGGGCGTGGTCACGGCGATCACCGCACCGCCACTCCCCGCATCCGGGCCGTCAGACCCGCAGCCCGCCACGGTCAACATGAGTGCGGCGATGGCTGCCGCCAGCATCGCCGCGCCGGCACCACGCAGGGCTCGTCTATTCGTCGGTATTTTCATGGGCTGAGCCTATCAGTTATGAGAATGGTTCTCATTCCGTTTGTCACTCGCCCTGCTGTGGGACCCACTTTCTAAGGATCTCCTCGCGCCTGCGTTGGCGGTCAGCTTCCTCGCTCCATTCCGGTTCCGGCCCCGCCGACGGCGACGCGGGCACGCTGCCCCAAAAAGCCCCGGTGCCGGGCAACCCGAGGATGGCGGCAAAGATGTCGTCCTCGTCGAGACCCGGTGCGGTGGGAGCGCTCTCGGTGGTATCGTCGGGCGCACGGTGATCGTGGTCGGCCATCAGCCGTCCCCAAGGGCCTCGCGCAGATCGGCCAGACGATCACGCATATCTGCGGCCTGCTCAAATCGCAGGTCCTCCGCAGCCTCCATCATCTCCTGCTCCACCTGCACCATCACACGACGGATCTCGGCTGGCGTGGAGCCCTCAGGCACCGCCTTCTCCTTGCGCCTTCGCTTGCGGTCGCCCCCGCTGCTCAGCCCCAGGAACTCCACGATGTCGGAGACACCCTTGATGATGGTGGCCGGGGTGATGCCGTGTTCGGTGTTGTGCGCCCGCTGGATCTCACGGCGGCGGGCGGTTTCGCCAATGGCCACGCGCATCGATTCGGTCTCACGGTCGGCGTACATGATCACCCTGCCGTTGACGTTTCGTGCGGCACGGCCGATGGTCTGAATGAGCGCCGTCTGCCCACGGAGGAACCCCTCCTTGTCGGCGTCGAGGATTGCCACCAGCGTGACCTCGGGCAGGTCGAGCCCCTCGCGCAGCAGGTTGACCCCGACGAGTGCGTCGAACTCGCCAAGGCGAAGGTCGCGCACAACCCGGATGCGTTCGATGGCATCGATGTCGCTGTGCAGGTAACGGGCGCGGATGCCGGCGTCTGTGAGGTAGTCAGTCAGGTCCTCTGCCATGCGCTTGGTGAGCGTGGTGACGATGACGCGCTCGTCGGCCTCCACCCGCTTTCTGATCTCCATCATCAGGTCGTCCACTTGGTTCTCGGTGGGACGCACCTCCACCTCGGGATCCACCAGCCCGGTGGGACGGATGATCTGCTCCACGATCCGCGATGAGTTCTCGTTCTCAAACTTGCCTGGGGTGGCCGAGACGAAGACAATCTGCCCGACCCGGTCGAGGAACTCCTCAAGTCGGAGGGGGCGGTTATCTGCCGCTGACGGCAGCCGGAATCCATGCTCGATCAGGTTCATCTTCCGCGACCTGTCCCCCTCGTACATCCCTCGCAACTGGGGCACCGTGTTGTGCGACTCATCGATGAAGGTGAGGAAGTCCCGGGGGAAGAAGTCGAGCAACGCGTGGGGCGCCTCCCCGGGTTTTCTGCCGTCGAGGATGCGTGAGTAGTTCTCGACCCCCGAGCAGAACCCCATCTCGCGGAGCATCTCCATGTCGTACTGAGTGCGCTGGCGCAGGCGGTGGCTCTCCACCAGCTTGCCCTGGGCGTCGAAGAGGGCGCAGCGCTCCTCGAGTTCGCTGCGGATCTCGCCCAGCGAGCGCTCAATCACGTCGGTGGGCGTGACGTAGTGCGTGGCGGGGTAGATGGCGGCGTACTCCATGTCGCCAAACACCTCACCGGTAATCGGGTGGAAGTGCGTGATCTGCTCGATCTCGTCGCCGAACATCGACACCCGATACGCGGTCTCGGCGTTGACCGGTTGAATCTCAAATACATCGCCGCGCACCCGAAACCGCCCGCGCTCAAGCACCACGTCGTTGCGCTCGTACTGCACCTCAATGAGGCGCTTGAAGAGGTCGTCCCGTGGCATCTGCGCGCCACGCTCCAGCAGCACGAGGCGCTCGCGGTACCGGTCGGGCGATCCCATGCCGTAGATGCACGACACCGACGCCACTATCACCACGTCGCGCCTGGCGAGCAGCGCCGCCGTGGCCGCGTGGCGAAGGCGGTCAATCTCGTCGTTGATCGAGGCGTCCTTCTCGATGTAGGTATCGCTGGACGCGATGTACGCCTCTGGCTGGTAGTAGTCGTAGTACGAGACGAAGTACTCCACCGCCGCCCCCGGCAGGTACTCGCGAAACTCGTTGCACAACTGTGCTGCCAGGGTCTTGTTGTGCGCGATCACCAAGGCCGGGCGGCCGGAGTTGGCGATGAGATTGGCCATCGTGAAGGTCTTGCCGGAGCCGGTGACCCCGAGCAGCGACTGGTACCGCTCACCCGCAGCGAGCCCCTCCTCGATCGCCGCGATGGCGTGAGGCTGATCGCCGGCGGGCAGATGGGCATCGGCGATTGTGTACGGAGTGGTGGCCACACGACGATGGTAACCCGGCGCCCCGCCTGTACCCATGGCGAAAGGCACGTCGCGGATCTTGGTGACCGGGCCGATCAATCGACTGCCCGCAGCACATATGTTCAATCCATCGCCGTTTGGGGACAGGGAGGCGGCGATGGAACCCGTGTCATGGCGATGCACGGTGGCATGGCCCCGCGACCGGGACGCGGGGCCTCGGCCGGGCGGTTGCGCATGCGCCGCCCGGCCGTTCCATCCCCGGGTACCCTCGACACGACGCACCACAACCCTGGAGGCCCGATGCCACGCGCCCTTATTCACACCATGCTGCGAGTCCTTGACGAGCAGCGGTCGCTCGTCTTCTACGAGGCCCTCGGTTTTTCCGAGACAGGCCGTTCACGCGTGGGGGGCGACACCGCCACCATCATCTTCATGGCCCTGCCCGGCGATGGCGACCGGCTTGAGCTCACGCTGAACGACGGGCGCACTGAGCCATACGAGTTGGGTGAGGCGTATGGCCACATCGCCCTCTCCGTTGACGATATCGAGGCCGAGCTGACACAGCTGGCCGCCAAGGGTATCTCGCCCGAGCGGCCGCCATATGCGTCGCGCCCCGGAGGGTCAGTCATCTGCTTTATCGCGGACCCCGACGGGTACCGCATCGAGTTGGTGGAGATGCGCTGATAGCCTGACGCACATACAGGGGAGCCGCTACCACGGCTGAGAGGAGGCATACGGCCTCGACCCTCTGAACCTGCCTGGGTAATGCCAGCGAAGGGAGTGCACCGTGCCCCATGGGTCCGACACCGAGATCGCCATTCGCGTTGATGACGTGCACCTCGCCCTGGGCGACGATCCACCGCTGGCCGTGCTGGCAGGTGCTGACCTCGTGGCCCCGGCGGGGGAGGTCACGGCCATCATCGGCCCATCGGGATGCGGCAAGAGCACGCTGCTGGATGTGATCGCAGGGTTGGTCACCCCCGATTCCGGGTCGGTCGTGACCTCCTCCAGCGGGCGACCGGTACTCATGCCCCAGCGAGATGCCCTCATGCCCTGGCGCACGCTGCGCGACAACGTGGCTGCCGCCGCAGAACTCCGTGGCACACCTCGCAGCGACGCGCGGGCTCTTGCCGACCGCGAGGTGGCACACGTGGGCCTCGCAGGGTTCGGCGATCACTACCCCCACGCCCTCTCCGGAGGAATGCGCCAACGCGGCGCACTGGCCCGGACGCTGCTCGCCGAGAGCGACATATGGCTGCTGGATGAGCCCTTTGGCGCTCTCGACGCCCTGACCCGCAGCGAAATGCACCGCGTGCTGGTGGCCGTGCGTGAGCAGGTGGCCCCCACCATCGTTCTGGTGACGCACGACATTGCCGAGGCCGTGGCAATTGCCGACAGCGTGCTGGTGGCGTCACCCGGGCCCATGCGAATCGTCAGCCGGGTGCGCGTGGCCGATGCCGGGCCGGACGCCGCGCACGAGATCCTCACGTCGCTCCGGGCGGCCGGGGTTAACGCATGATCACCGCCGCGCAGGTCGAGCCTGTCGTGCCGGCGCCTCCCGCACCACGTCGTCGTCGCGTTCGGTGGGGCCAGGTGGCCGCCGCGGTCGCCCTGCCACTGTTACTGGTGCTCCTGTGGCAGGTCAGCGCGTGGATCGTGCAGCCACGGGAATGGATACTGCCCTCGCCGGCCACAATCGCCAGCACCGGTTGGGACGTGCGCGAGCGCCTGTGGTACCACGCGCAGTGGACGATCCTCATCACCATCGTGGGCTTCGCGCTCGCCACGGTGGTGGGATGCCTGCTGGCAGCGATGATTGCGCGCAGCCGAGTCGCTGGGCTCATGCTCTACCCCTGGATCATCGTGTCGCAGACGATCCCTCTGGTGGCCCTGGCACCTCTACTCGTGCTGTGGATGCCCGACTTCGGCGCCATGGTCACCCTGGCCGCACTCATCAGCATCTTCCCGGTCATTGTCGCCGGGGTCGATGGACTGCGCTCCACAGACCCCGAGCTCATCCGCGCCGTTCGCACGCTCGGTGCATCGCCGGGATGGACCTGGAGGCACGTGCGCGTGCCCGCTGCGCTGCCACGCCTGTTCACCGGCCTCAAACTGGCCGCCGTGTTTGCCGTCACCGGTGCCGTCGTGGGCGAGCTGGTGGCATCCGACCGCGGCCTTGGCGCCCTCACCCGCCTCTCGGCCGGTCAGTTTGAGACCCCGGTCACATTCGCAGCCGTGGTCATCCTCGCTCTCATCGGTATCGCCATGTTTCTCATCGTGGCCACCGCCGAGTGGGCCGCCCTGCCCTACTCGCGCCGGGGCACCCGCCCCGGCTCCAACTGACCCCGTCCGAAGGAACCGCCGTGCCCCGATTCACACGCTCCATAGCTCTCGCTCTCAGTGCACTCGCACTCCCGGTTGCCCTGACAGGCTGCGGCGGCGACTCCGCTGGGGCCACGTCAACCAGCACGCGCACCGAGCAGGTGTCGCTGGCGCTCGACTGGTACCCCAACGCAGACCATGCCGGAATCGAGACGGCCATCGTTGACCAGATCGCGGTGGGCGAGGGCGTGCAGATTGATCCGTCGGTGCCCAGCGATCCCACCACCAATCTGATGCAGGCGGCGGTGGGCAAGAAGGATCTGGTCATTACGTATGCACCCGAACTGCTGATCGCCCGGTCCAAGGGTGTACCCGTAAAGGCAGTGGGCGCCGTGGTTCCGGTGCCGCTGAACTCGATCATCGCCCGCACCGACCGCGGCATCACCACGCCCAAGGATCTTGAGGGCAAGACGGTGGGCATTGCGGGGGTGCCGAGCGACACCGCGCTGCTCGACACCGTGGTGCGAAGCGCCGGCGGTGACCCAGCCAAGGTGCAGACCAAGGTGGTGGGCTACAGCCTCTCCCCCGCGCTCGCTGCCGGCAAGGTGGACGCCATCATCGGTGGGTACTGGAACATCGAGGTACCCGATCTGCGCGCCAAGGGTGTACCGGTGAAGGTATTCAGGCTTGAGGATTATGGGGTGCCCGCCTACGACGAGCTGGTACTGGCAGCCGGCGAAGACACAATCCGTGACCGCCCCGAGGCCATCCGCCAAGCATTAGCCGCCATCGCAAAGGGCACCACAGCAGCGCAGGCCGACCCGTCCGCCGCGAGGGCTGCGCTCATCACCGCCAACCCCGATATCGCGAAGGGGCCGCTTGCCGCCCAGCTGGCAGCCACCCTGCCGCTGCTCGTGGCCAACGGAAAGCCGCTGGGGATGAACGTTGCGGCGTGGGACGCCCTCGCGAAGTGGATGAAGGCGAAGGGCCTCGTGACCACCGAGGTGTCAGGGTCCGCGGCCGTGGACACCACGCTGCTTCCGGAGGCATCACAGTGACCGATGGAATCTTCCCACTCATCATCGAGACCGGTATCGGCGTTGACCTCACCGGTGACGACGCGACAAAGGCCGCAACCCGCGCGGTGGAGGACACAATCCGCCGCGTGCTGTTTCCCCGCCTGCGTGAACTCCTTCCCGACAATGACCGGGCGAACATGAGGGTGGAGGCCACCATCGCGGTGCCGGGGGCCGATCGAGTGGACATCGCCGCCGTGCGGGCGAGGTTCCCGTATGGGCAAGTAACGGTGACGACGGTGGAAGGCGGCCACCGGCAGCCGAACGGCTTGAGGGACGACTCCGGCCACGAGGGAGTGATCCTGATCGCCGTGGCTGTCATCTCAGTGGGCTGGTAGCGCCGCACCAGCCACGCCGAAAGCAGTGCACGCCAGGAACCCCGGGGTCAGACCCCGGTGGGGGTCAGTCCCCGCTACAAAAGTGCGTGCTTTGCGCCAGGTCAGCCCCACCATCGGGGTCAGACCCCGG
>CAJAPZ010000047.1 GCA_903943955.1 uncultured Actinomycetes bacterium | reverse complement strand
TCCGTCGGAGGGGTGGTCACGTGGGGCACTGGCAGCAACGGCGGTGATCCCACCTGCCCTGCCCCGTGCTCGCCAGCGGCTGCGGGCAGCCTCACGTCGGGCGTCACGGCCATCAACAGCACCAATTCGGCCTTTGCCGCCCGTAAGTCCGATGGCTCCGTGGTGAGCTGGGGATACGCGACATCTGGAGGCGACTCCTCGGCGCCGGTGGGCGGCGCGCTCACCGGCGTGACCAGCATCTTCGCCACGAACGCAGCATTTGCCGCCCTCAGGAGCGATGGTTCGGTGGTCACCTGGGGCAACAGCGCCCTTGGCGGCGACGCCTCGTGCACCCCGGGTGCGTCGTGCTCCCCGGCCCCCGCTGGATCGCTCGCGAGCGGGGTCACGGCCATCTTCGCCAGTGAGAAGGCGTTCGCTGCGCTCAAGCAGGATGGCTCGGTGGTCACCTGGGGCGATCCCGAGCGTGGCGGCGACTCCGCATGCGATCCGACCCCGGGTACATGTACCCCGGCACCGGCGGGGTCCCTCTCCGGCGGCGTCACTCAGATCATGTGGATGACGGATGCCTTCGTCGCTGCCAAGCAGGATGGCTCGGTGGTTACCTGGGGCAGCAGCGGCTCCGGCGGTAGCTCGTTGACCCCGGTGGGCGGCGCGCTTACGGGAGTTGCGCAGGTGTTCTCCAATGACAGCGCAGGTGCCGCCGTGAGGGATGATGGCTCGGTCGTCACCTGGGGCCGGCCCGACCACGGGGGCGATCCAGGTTGCGACCCGACCTCTCAGGCATGTAGTCCTGCTCCCCCGGGCAGCCTGTCGTCGGGAGTCATCTACATCGCGTCGCCATTTGTGGATGCCCCCACGCCGCCGTCGGCGCCCACCTCGCTGGTGGCGACTGCGGGCGATGCCAGTGCGAGCATCGCATTCACGGCGGGCGCCGCGAATGGTCAGCCCATCACTGCCTACGAATACTCACTCAATGAGGGGGAATGGACAGCGGCCTCGCCAGCCACCACCACGAGCCCGGTGGTCATCGGCGGGCTCACCAACGGCACCACATACGGAGTACGTCTGCGGGCGCTCAACTCGCGCGGCGCCGGGCCGACCAGCACATCGGTCAACGTGACCCCCGTCGCAGCCAGCACCAGCGTGCCGGCTCTTGCGGGCCGCACCACGTGCGACCGCCTCGTCTGCACCACCCGGGGGCGCGTGCCGTCTGGTGCCACCCGTGTCACGCAGGTTGCCGCCGCCATATCGACAGCAGCGCAGCACCGGGCGAGGGCGAACGCGGCCACCTCAACCCGGCGGGTGCGCGGCAAATGCACCATCGCGGGCAGTGGCACGGCACGGACCTATACCTGCATCATCCGCCTCTCGCGGGGTCGCTGGGCAATTACCACCACGGCGCTCAAGGGATCCACGGTGGCCGCGCGGTCAGTGAAGAACGTACGGATCTCACGGGTGGCTCCCAAGCGGGCGGTCACGGGCTGATTGCCACGCCGTGCGCGTCGGGCCCCGGGCC
>CAJAPZ010000046.1 GCA_903943955.1 uncultured Actinomycetes bacterium | reverse complement strand
ATCGCGCGGGTCATGAACGCCCCCGTGAGCGCCACCTCAAGCGGGCCCGCCCGTGCCCCGGGCATGCTCGAGGCCCACTACGCACCTGGTGCTCGCGTTGAGGTGGTCACCGCCGATGCCGCCGTCGCCAGGGCTGCCGATCTCACGGCTGCGGGCACGTCCGTGGCGCTGCTCGCACCCGACTTCATCTCCTCTCTCCCCGACTCCGTGCTGGTGCTCGGGCCGGCGGGTGCACCGGATACCTATGCAGCCCTGCTCTACGCCGCATTCCGCCGGGCAGATTCAGCTGGATGCCACGTGATCCTGGCCGTTCCACCCCCCGCTCGTGGCATCGGCGTGGCCGTACGCGACCGTCTTGCACGGGCCGCGGCCAGCTCGTAGCCCAACCGATCCCCCTGCACTGCTGAATACGCAGGGCATACCCTTACCCCATGCGTTCCCTCGTGGCATCCATCGCCGTCGCATCGGCGCTCGTATCTGCGGTGCCAGCCGTGGCCGCCACGGCAGATGCCGGAGCGGTGATACCCGCCGCCGACCGCGGCGCTCCACTCCTCACCGGATCGTACGACCGCCTCGGCGGCAAGCGCATCAACCTCGCATCGCTGCGAGGGCGGGTGGTGATGGTGGTCAACACCGCGAGCCACTGTGGGTTCACCCCCCAGTACAAAGGTCTCGAGGCCCTGTGGAAGGGCCGCCGGGCCGATGGTCTGACCGTGCTCGGGGTGCCGTCGCGCGACTTCAAGCAGGAGCTGCCAAGCGACGGTCAGGTGGCCACCTTCTGCAAGCTCAACTTCGGCGTTACCTTCCCCATGCTGCGCGTCTCGAAGGTGACCGGGCCCAAGGCCATTCCACTCATGCGCGGCCTCGCGGCACCGTCGTGGAGCCACCAGCCCGACTGGAACTTCAACAAGTACCTCGTGGATCGCGAGGGCCGGGCCGCGATGCGCTTCAGTTCGTCAGTGGAACCGGACGCGCCCGAGGTGACCCGGGCCATCAGCGCACTGCTGGCCGAGAAGGCCTGAGCGACGCCCTCACGGCGCCTCCCAGGCCTTCCGGAGGCGATGCCTAGCGGCGCACCAGCGTGGTCGCCTGCCTCACCGGTGCCAGCGCCGCCGAACCAGGCTGCGAACTGGCGATCACCGTGGTGCGCACACGGCCGTAGCGCCCGAGCAGGTTGCGCGCCTCCGAGGTGAGCGGCACAGCCACCGTCCCGCTCCAGCCACCCAGGAGTGTGAGGTGCCGTGTGCCGAGATTGATCCAGCTCACCCGGTTCCCCCCTCTGCGCATGCGCAGAGCCACCGTCACCGAGCACATCGTGGGCTGCGCCTGCGCACACGTCACTGGCACGTTCACAGTGCGGCCCAATGCGCCCGTGGCAAGCGTTGAGCGAAGCCGAAGCTCAAGTGCTGTTGTGGGTGCCTGAGCGCTGCTTGCAGCAGGCGCAGGCGCGCTCGGCGACCCGGCCGCGCTCCCGGGGGCAGGCGACACCGATGCGAGCGCGGCAGCCACGTCAACCCGGGCGCCGGTCGCCACCTTGCTGGCAAGTGATGGCATCGGCACGGCAGTGGACAGGAGCGCACGCTTCAACTGCGCCGCCGTGAGTTCGGGGTTCTTCGAGAGCAACAGCGCCGCGGCGCCAGCAACGTGCGGGGCCGCCATGGAGGTGCCTGACATGAAGCCATAGCTGCCGCCTGCCGGCTGATCGACGATGCACGTGACCACCGGATTCATGATGGCAGCGTCCACGGGGTGCGTTTCGCCCTGCGGGCTCTGCACGACGAAGAAGAGCTCGACCCCGGTCTGACCGTCGATGCCCGAAAGGTCAATGGTCCACGGCATGAACCTGCCCCGTGTATCGCCGGCCGTGGCCGACGAGCCGACCAACACCGGGACTGGATGCTCGGTCGTCGTGTAGAGGACCGCAAGTGCCTGCCCCGGGTCAAGATCCGTCGCCGCCGCTGCGTTCATGCGGCATGACCGTCCGGCCGGGTTAAACGTACCCGGCGCCTGGATAAACCATTGGTCGTAGCCCGAGCCGGCCGAGGGAGTCGCATCGATGGAGACATACGGAGCGCCGCCGGGGGTGGTGT
>CAJAPZ010000045.1 GCA_903943955.1 uncultured Actinomycetes bacterium | reverse complement strand
GGTGGGGACCCCGCGGGGTTGTCACTGGCCCAGTGGGTGATTGGTGGGCGGACCACTTGCGAAACGTGATCGGCACGTGCGGGGGCCGCACGTGCAGGATCCCCGGCTGCGACGGTCCGTCCACCAATTACCCGCTGGGCCTCCGCTCTTCTCCGCACCCCGCTCTCGGCGGATGGGCGACTTGCGAAACGGGGTCAGTATGAGCGGGATCCCCGGCTGCGACGGTCCGCCCGCCAATCATCCACTGGGCCCCGCTCTTCTCCCCACCCCGCTATCGGCGGGCCGGGGATGCCTTGCCGAGGAGGATGTCCTTTGCCGTGGTGAGGGCGACCGTCATGTCCTTTGCGCGCGCCTGCAGATCGGGGTGCAGGTCGGCCACGCGATCGGGGTGGCAGCGCACCACCTGCTGGCGGAACGCGCGGTCAACCTCCTGCGGTGACGGGCGCGGGCCGAGGCCCAGGAGGTCGGCGGCCTCAGCCGCACTGGTGGGAGCGGCGACCGAGGTGCCCTGCTTCACGTCGATGAGCCCCTGCGCCAACTTGCGAAGGCGTGCCTTCTCGGCCTGCACGTCGCCCCACTCATCGTCGAGCCGGGCCTGCTCGTGTGCTAGGTGGACGCGCTCCTCGCGCACCTCCTCTGCCAATGCGGCGAGGCGACTGTCACGACCACCGACGTCCTCGCGCAGGGCCTCGAGCATTGCCTCGGGGTCAGCCGTCGCGGGCGCGTCGTCGGACACTGTGCGCCCCTGCCCTGACTGCCCCTGGCGCACGAGGGCGATGACCTCGTCCAGCCGATGATGCGCAGAGTTGGCCATCGACGGTCCGTCGGATGGCGCGAGACGCACCAACGCCAGCGACTCCCATGACGGATCGGCCAGGAAGGCGGCCGACGACCGGCCGGCGAGCAGCACCCGGCGCTCCGGGCTGGGGCGGTGACCGAGCAGTGCGAAATGGGCATCGGGGGCTCCGCTGCCGCGGAGTGCGGCGATCTCGTTGGCCAGGTCGTCAAGCCGGCGTGCAACCTCGCGTCCGTCGGGACCGTCGGCGCGCACCGCGCGTGCGGCGGCCAGTGCGGCGTCCAGGCCCTCGGCGCCCTCGGTCTGGCCGACGGCGAGCACCGACCACCAGCGGGTCCATGGGTCGTCGTCGGATGCACCCGCCAGTACGCGGCCGGCCTCAGCCGGAAAGTCGAGCGCGAGCATGGCGGCGGCGAGGTTCGGCCGCCCGCTGCGGTCGCCCATCGCCACCGCGGTAGCGAGCAGGGCCACCTGTCGCCAACGCGCGGCATCGCCGCGTTGCGGAGCGGGGCCCGCTGCTCGTGTGAAGGGGTCGGTCACGCCGGGCACGCTAGTGCAGCCCCGGCACACGGTCGTGACCAGCGGTGGCATATATATGACCATATGGTGACTACAATGGGCGCCATGGCCACAACCGCGCAGACACACGTGCCCGTGCATGAGGCGAAGGCGAAGTTCTCGGAGATGATCCGGCGCGTCGGAGAGGGCGAGGAGATCGTCATTACGAGCCACGGAATGCCCGTGGCCAAGTTGGTGCCGCCGGAGCCACAGAAACTCTCGGGCGAGGCCGCCGTCGCAGCAATTCTCGAGACACGGCGGGCGATTGCGATCCGCATCACGCCGGAGGAGATCCGTGAGTGGATCGATGATGGGCGGATGTGACGACCGATTTCGTCCTGGATGCCTCAACCACGATCACGCTCTACCTCGAGGACGAGGAGGCGCACATGGCGGGGCCCGTCCTGAACGCCATGTGCAACGGATCCGTTGTGGTCCCGGGCATCTGGTCGTTTGAGATGAGCAATATCCTCGTTACTGGAGTGAGGCGAGGCAGGTTCAGCGCAGCGAAGGCGGCGCGTCTCGCAGACGACCTGAGCCGGCTGCGACTCGTGCACGACGAGCGCCCGGTCGATATCGGCGAACTTGCGGCGTACGGGGCGGCCAACGGCCTCACGGGGTACGACGCGGCGTACCTGATGACCGCCCTGCGACGCGGCATTGCGCTGGCCACGAACGACCGGCGGCTCGCCGACGCCGCCCGGGCTGCGGGCGTCCCTCTTATCGCCTGAGCCATTATCGGGCCGCAATCTGCGGGACGCTGCCACCATCAGGCCATGCCCAACCGACTCGCCGACGAAGCCTCCCTGTACCTGCGCCAGCATGCGGACAATCCCGTGGACTGGTGGCCGTGGTGCGACGAGGCATTCGCCGAGGCCCGTGACCGCGACGTGCCGGTGCTGCTTTCGGTGGGCTACTCGTCGTGCCACTGGTGCCATGTAATGGCACATGAGTCGTTCGAGGACCCGACCACCGCGGGGACGATGAATGCCGACTTCGTTCCCGTGAAGGTGGATCGCGAGGAGCGCCCCGACGTTGACGCGCTCTACATGCAGGCCACACTCTCCATGACCGGCCAGGGCGGCTGGCCCATGACCGTGTTCCTCACCCCTGCCGGCGAGCCGTTCTGGGCAGGCACCTACTTTCCGCCCGAGCCCCGGCATGGCATGCCGTCGTTCCTGCAGATTCTGGATGGCGTCACCGAGGCCTGGCGCGAGCGCCGTGGCGAGGTGATGGAGCAGGCGGGGATGCTGGCGCGGGGCATCCAGCAGCAGAACGCCGTGACGCCTGCGTCGGGACCCGGTGGCCGGGAGGTCATCGGCGATGCCCTGGCAGCCATGGATGAGCAGTACGACATGGTGAACGGCGGGTTCGGCGGTGCACCCAAGTTTCCGCCATCGGTGGCACTCGACTTCCTGCTCCGCCGCGCATGGGCCAACCCCACCGATGCGAATGCACGCGGCATGGCCGCTGGCACCCTGCGGGCCATGGCAGCCGGTGGGGTGTTCGACCAAATCGGTGGCGGGTTTCACCGCTACGCCGTGGACGCCATCTGGCTGGTGCCCCACTTCGAGAAGATGCTGTACGACAACGCGCTCCTTCTGGGTGACTACGCCCTGGGCGCGCGGGTACTTGACGATCCGGCACACGCGGCGACGGCCGAGGCCATCGCCCAGTACCTGTTGCGGGAGATGCGCGTGGACGGTGGCGCATTCGCCGCGGCACAGGATGCCGACTCCCCGGGCGGGGAGGGTGCGTTCTTCACGTGGACGCCGAATGAGATCACTGTGGTGCTTGATCCCACCGATGCTGGGGCCGCACTGGCGCGATTCGGCGTGACCGACCGCGGCAACTTCGAGGGGCGCACCATCCTCCACGTGGCCGACCCGACGCACGATGTGACGGCGGCCGCGTGCAACCGGCTGCTGACGGCACGTGGTACGCGACCTGCCCCGGACCGTGACGACAAGGTCATCGCATCGTGGAATGGCCTCGCAATCGGCGCTCTGGCCACGGCGGGCGGCATGCTCGACCGGCCCGAATGGGTGGATGCAGCCCGGGCTGCCGCACGATTTGTGCTCGAAGAGATGGTGGTGGATGACCGCCTGATGCGGGTGCACGCCAATGGCCGCGCGCGCCACCTGGGCACTCTCGATGACCACGCCGATCTCGCAGATGGCCTGCTCGCCCTCTACGCGCGCGACTTCAACCCCGACTGGCTGCTGGCTGCGCGCGTGCTTGCCGACGCCATCATCACCCTATTCGCCGCGCCCGAGGGCGGATTCTTCCTCGCGGGCAGCGACGCGCCCGCCCTGGTGGCCCGCACCCGCAACCTCGAGGACCACCCCACCCCATCCGGCAACGCCCAAGCGGCATGGGTGATGGCCCGCCTGCACCTGCTCACCGGCGATACCCGGTACGTGCGGGCAGCCGAGGGCGCCATGGCGCTGGTGACTGGTTCGGTGGCCTCGTGGCCCCATGCATTCGGACGGGCCCTCGCCACCATTGACCTGCTGACCTCGCCTCCGATGGAGGTGGCCATCGCAGGGCCACTGGACGACCCGGCGACGCGCGCGCTTGTGGCTGCAGCGCAGGGTGCCGTGGGGCCGTATGCGGTGATCGCCGCAGGAGATCCCGCCGACGCCCGGGCAGCCACGGCGGCACCATTGCTTGCCAATCGCCCGCTGGTACAAGGCCTGCCGGCCGCGTATGTCTGCAGCGGGTTCGCCTGCCGCGCGCCTCTCACCGATGCCGACGCCCTCGCCAGCGCCATCGCCGCCACCTGACCGTTGACGGGGCAGATCGGGCCACCACGGCTATTCTCCGCCCGTGGCCGACCTTGACGAAATCCAGACCATGATCGAGGTCGCGCTCCCGGGTGCGGTCGTCGAGGTGCAGGACCACGGTGGTGGCGACCATCTGGCCGCCCTCGTGGTGGCACCGCAGTTCGCGGGCATGAGCCGGCTTGAGCAGCACAAGGCCGTCTACGCGGCCGTCCAGGCGCGCATCGACGACGGCGCCATCCACGCACTCGCCCTGAAGACACGGCCCCCGGAGGACGCATGAGCGACGTCACGACCATGAGCGACGAGGAGATCCTCGCGCAGATCAAGGCGGAGACCGCGGGCAGCCGCATCTTCCTCTATATGAAGGGCACGCCTGACGCGCCCGCCTGCGGCTTCTCAATGCGCGTGGTGCAGATGCTGAGCCACCTCGAGGTGGAGTACGGCTCCCGCGACATCCTTGAGGACGCGCGCGTTCGGCAGATCCTGTCGACGTGGTCGGACTGGCCCACCATTCCGCAGCTGTTCGTGGACGGCACGCTGGTTGGCGGATGCGACATCGTCACCGAGCTCTTCCAGGACGGCGAGCTGCAGCAGATGCTTCCCGGCGCGAAGGCCTCGTAGGCGCCATGTCAAGTCACCCCGTGGAGTTCTCAGAGGACCTGCAGGACACCCCGCCGGCGATCCGCATCGGGCTCTCCCGCGCCGGGGTAACGCGCTCGGCCAAAGCCATCCGCATGGGGTTCGGCGGCAGCGAGCACTTCATGGATGCCGACGTGGAGTGCTTGGTTGATCTCGACCCCGACCAGAAGGGCGTGCACATGTCGCGCTTTGAGGAGGAGGTCAACGAGGCCATCGATCAGGTGTTCATCGGCGAGAGCGCAGTTGCCATTGAGCAGCTGGCGGAGAACATCGCCCGTCGAGTGGTGGAGCGCCAGGGTGCGCTTCGCGGCACCGCGACCATCCGTGCGCGGTACCCCAAGGAGCGCCGCACTCCGGTGACCGACGTGCCCACGCAGGAGATGTACGGGCTCATCGGCATGGCATCGGCCCGCCCTGGGCACTCACGACGTGCCGTCGGCGTATCGGCGCAGGGTATGAATGCCTGCCCCTGTGCACAGGGTCTGGTGCGCGAGCAGGCTGAGGCGGCGTTGTCGGCCGACGGATTCACCGATGACGAGATCGCCCGCATCGTCGCCCGCGTGCCCATCGCCACCCATAACCAGCGCGCACGCGGCACCCTCATCGTGGGTGTCCCCGGGATGGTGGACATCCCCGCCGACGACCTCATTGCCATCGTCGAGGACGGCATGTCATCGGAGATCTACGAACTACTGAAGCGGCCCGATGAGTTGTACGTGGTGGACCGCGCGCACCGTCGTCCCCGCTTTGTGGAGGACAGCGTGCGCGCAATGATCGCCGGGGTCATCGAGCAGTTTCCCGATCTGCCGGACGATGCCTTCGTGTCGGCGCATCAGGAGAACTACGAGACCATCCACACCCACGACGTCGAAGCCGAGCGGTACGGCGTGCTGGGGCAGATGCGGGCCGAGGTGGCAGGTGGCGAGCACTCCAGCCGACACCTCACTGTTACGGAGTGGCTCGACGCCTAAGTTGCGGCGCCGTTCTTGTGTCCGAACTGGATGCGGCTCTCATCACCGTGCACCAAGCGCACGATGTTCTCGCGGTGCTTGTAGATAACGAACACGCCCGCCAGCGCGATGAAGACCACGTACGACCACGGTGCGCCGAACACGAAGGCAAGCGGAGCGGCCGCCAGCGCGGCGACGATGCTCGCCACAGACACGTAGCGCGTGAACACCACCAGCAGGATCCACAGCACCAGTAGTACGCCACTTGCCGCGGGCACCAGGCCAATCAGCGCGCCCGCTCCCACGGCCACACCCTTGCCGCCCTTGAAGTGGGTCCATACCGGGAAGACGTGACCCAGAATCGCAAGCGCCGCGGCCGCGAGGGGCCAGGGGTTATTGGTGAGTGCCACCGCCACGAGCACCGCGGCAGCCCCCTTGGCGATGTCGAGCACCATTACCGCGACACCCGCCGTGCGTCCGAGGGTGCGGAACACGTTGGTGGCCCCCAGATTGCCGCTCCCCGCTTCGCGCAGGTCAACTCCGTGCAACTTGCCGGCGATCAGTGCGAAGGGGATGGAACCCAGGAGGTAGGCGAGGGCAAGCGCGAGTGCCTGGTTCACGGATCTCCGGTGACGTCGGGAGCTGGCTGGCGGTTCTCGAAGAGCCGTCGGCGGGCCATGATGAAGTAGTAGGCGCCCGACAGCACAGTAAGCACCACGGCCAGCCACAGCAGGGTGTCGTACTGCCACTGCTGGCCCACCTGCAGGATGACCCAGGCGATGGCCACGTTCTGGCTGACGGTCTTCGCCTTGCCGAACCGGCTTGCTGGAATGACCAGGTTCTCGCTGATTGCCACGAGCCTGAGGCCGGTCACCGCGAACTCGCGGGTGATGATGACCATGGCGATCCACGCGCTGACCTGCGACACCTCCACCAGACACAGAAGCGCGCCGGTCACCAGCAGCTTGTCGGCCAGCGGGTCGAGGAATGCTCCCGCCACCGTGACCTGCCCGCGGGATCTCGCCAGCCATCCATCGAGCGAGTCGGTGCCAGCGGCGATGACGTACAGCCAGAAGGCGGCCCACCGGTCGATGCTGCCGTCCATGAGGATGAGCGCCATCACAACCGGGATCAGCGCGATGCGGGCCGCGGTCACCAGGAGTGCCGGATTCATTGACGTGCGGGCGGACACGTCCGGGAGATTAGGCGGCGGCGGAACCTCACCACCCGATCTCCCCCGCACACGGTGCGATGCTGGTCCGCAACATGAGACGACTCCTCGCACCCGCAATCGCAATCGCCGTGCTGTCCGCACCCGCAATCGGGTCGGCGGCGGCGCCCATCGTGTGGGTGCAGGCCGGTCACGCATCCCCCGGCGAGCCCGGCTACTCGGCCCAGACCGGTGCCGGTGGCGGACCGTTCGGCAGCGAGATCGCGTTCAACGTGAAGGTGCGCGACGACATGATGACCCGCCTGAAGGCCGCCGGGGTTGATGCCCGCCCGCTTGTGAGCAAGGTCATGCCGATGGGCGCATCCGGCGCCACGTTCATCTCGATCCACTTCGACTCGCCGGGCGGCGGTGCAGGGGTGGGACGGGCGGTCGTGGGCGGCGGCGAGAACTACTACCACGGCGAGGGAACGGGCGATGCGAGCCAGACGCCCTACGGGGACAGCGGCTCGCACCGGGCGCCGGCCACGAAGGTGACCGCCGCCGTGGCCGCGAACTCGGCCAACCTCGCCACCCGCATCAGCTCCGCGCTCAAGGGCATTCACACACCAGCCAATGGGGCATCGGCCAGGTTCAACGGCGTCGAGCCGCCGAATGGCAACGTACGGATGGTCCACTTCTACGGCTACTACCGCACCAAGGCCGATGCCCGCGTGCTGGTGGAGGTCGGCGCCGCCGGCAGCGACGACCCGTTCCTGCGCAAGGTGCCACTCATCGGCTCCACGCTGTCAGCCACGATCGTCAAGGATCTGAAGGCCCGCAAACTCCTCTCGCGTTAGCCAGCAAGCGGCATCACAAGGCCGGGGTCGTCGGAGCGGCAACGCAAGGCCGGGGTCGTCGGAGCGGCAACGCAAGGCCGGGGTGGCCATCAACCCCTGGCGATAACCACAGCAATGCAGCATGCGCGGGCGAAGCCCTCGCTTCTGCCGTTCGCGCTTTTTCGCCAGGGGTTGATGGCCACCCCGGCCGCCCGAACCCGAAAGGGTTATGGGTCGTGATGGCCACCCCGGCCCCGAAAACGCCGTGGGGGTGATCGAAACCCGCCGGCTACTTCGCCTGCGTACCGCCGCCCCGGATGCCATGCACCGGCCGGCCGGCCGCGATCCACTGGTAGTACGAGCACGCCGGACCCATTGAGGTCTGGTACTCGATCACCCGCGGGTTGCGACCGACTTCCTTCGCGATCTGCGCGTGGGTGAGCAGGTTGGGATCGTCCATCTCGGGCCAGCAGATCACCAGGTGCGCCGCGGTGATGTGCTTGGCCACAAAGCCACAGCCCTCGGCCGGGCATGGCCAGGGGTCGGTGGAGATGCAATACCAGCCGTCGAAGTCCTGATCGGAGTCGTCGGTCCACAACTGCTCGTCCACACCAGTGGACTCGTCGGTCATCTCGATGACGCCGACTCCCGGGCCGGTGGCCGGATTGAGAATGCGTTCCTGATCGCTCACGGGCGGGATCTTACTTCCACTCACGTGATCCGTCGGCAGCAGCGTCGGTCCCTGACACCGGCACTCCAGCCCAACGATGTGTCACGGTCGGATGAGCCACCGATGCGGACGAGCGTGGGCATGTCCGTATCCACGGCGGAAACCGGGGGTTTGGTACGTTGCCGCGGCACGCATGGGACCCCGACCCGGCGTGCCCGTCACCACCACAGGGAGCACGCGTGAGCAGTGGATCGAGTGAAGCCAGGAGCACAGACTCCGGCATCGCCATCGAGCCGGTCTACCACCAGTCCGACGCCGACGGGCTGAATCTCGCCGACGCACTGGGCGAGCCCGGCCAGTACCCGTTCACCCGTGGCCCATACGAGACGATGTACCGGCAGAAGCCGTGGACGATGCGCCAGTACGCGGGCTTCGCGACCGCCGAAGAGACCAACGAGCGGTTCAGGTACCTGCTCGCCAATGGTGCGCCCGGGCTTTCGATGGCCTTCGATCTGCCCACGCAGCTCGGGATGGACTCGGATGACCCACGGGCGCTCGGCGAGGTCGGGCGCGTGGGCGTGGCCATCGATTCGGTGGATGACATGTCGCGGGTGTTTGACGGCATCCCGCTGAGCGACGTCTCCACCAGCATGACCATCAACGCGCCGGCCGCCGTGCTGCTCTTGCTCTACCGCCTGGTGGGCGAGAGCCAGGGCGTGGCCCCCGACCAGCTGCGCGGCACGATCCAGAACGACATCCTCAAGGAGTACGTGGCACGCGGGAACTACATCTACCCGCCCCACGCGAGCATGCGGCTGACCACCGACACCTTCGCGTACTGCGCCGCCGAGATGCCGCGCTTTAACACCATCTCCATCAGCGGCTACCACATCCGCGAGGCCGGCTCGACCGCCGTGCAGGAGGTGGCGTTCACGCTGGCGGACGGCATCGCATACGTGCAGGCCGCGGTGGCCGCGGGCCTCGATGTGGACCGATTCGCACCGCGCCTTTCATTCTTCTTCAACGCGCACTCCAACTTCCTTGAGGAGGTCGCCAAGTTTCGGGCGGCCCGTCGCCTGTGGGCGCGCATCATGCGGGAGCGCTTCGGTGCGAAGGACGAGCGCTCCATGGCGCTGCGCTTCCATGCACAGACCGGTGGCAGCACCCTTACCGCCCAGCAGCCCGATAACAACGTGGTGCGCGTGGCACTTCAGGTGCTGTCGGCGGCGTTTGGCGGAGCGCAGAGCATTCACGCCAACGGCTTTGACGAGGCGCTGGCCCTGCCCACCGAGCAGTCGGCCAAGTTGGCGCTGCGCACCCAGCAGGTGATTGCCGAGGAGACGGGTATCACCGACAGCGTTGACCCCCTGGCGGGCGGCTGGCTGGTGGAGTCGCTCACCAGGGAGATCGAGGAGCGCGCCGAGGAACTCATCACCCGTATCGATGAGCGCGGCGGTGCGGTGGAGAGCATCGAGTTCATGCGCGACGAGATCGGTGACGCCGCCTACCGCTGGCACCGGTCAATGGAGAGCGGCGAGCGGAAGATCGTGGGGATCAACATTCAGGCCGAGCCCGATGACACCCGCATCGACATTCTCAAGATCGACCC
Source organism: uncultured Actinomycetes bacterium (assembly GCA_903943955.1). Lineage (GTDB taxonomy): Bacteria > Actinomycetota > Thermoleophilia > Miltoncostaeales > Miltoncostaeaceae > SYFI01. The sequence continues at coordinate 20,201 of CAJAPZ010000045.1, read as the reverse complement.
CGACGTGGAGCGCGCGCAGGTGGAGCGCCTCGACTCGTTGCGCGCCGCACGCGACGAGTCTGAGGTGCATGCTGCACTTGACGCCATGCGCACTACCGCCCGCGGCACCGACAACCTGCTGCCGCCCATGCACCGGGCGCTGGGCGCCAGGGCCACGATCGGCGAGGTATGCAACGTGCTGCGTGACGAATTCGGTGAGTACGACCACATGAAGGCGATGGCCGGATGAACACCTCCGACGCCGAGCGGCGCCTCGACGCCCTGCGGGCTGAGGCCATGGAGCCCTCCGGTGAGGCCGGGGTGGACCGCCAGCATGCGCGCGGCAAACGCACCGCTCGTGAGCGCATCGACCTGCTGATGGACCCCGGCTCCTTCGTGGAACTCGACATGTTCACCCGCCACCGCGCCACAGGATTCGGGCTGGAGGACAACCGCCCCTGGGGCGACGGCGTCATCACCGGCCACGGCACCGTGGATGGCCGCAAGGTGTTCGTGTTCAGCCAGGACTTCACCGTGTTCGGCGGCAGCCTCGGCGAGGTGTTCGCCGAGAAGATCTGCAAGGTCATGGACTTGGCCGTGCGGATGGGATGTCCGCTCATCGGTCTGAACGATTCGGGCGGTGCACGTATTCAGGAGGGCGTCGTCAGCCTGGGTGGCTACGCCGACATCTTCCTGAGGAACGTTCAGGCCTCGGGTGTGATCCCGCAGATCTCCGTGATCCTCGGTCCCTGCGCCGGCGGCGCGGTGTACTCGCCCGCCATCACCGACTTCATCTTCATGGTCAAAGAGACCAGCCACATGTTCATCACCGGGCCCGACGTCATCAAGACGGTCACGGGCGAGGAGGTGACCATGGAGGAACTGGGTGGTGCGCTGTCGCACGCCACCAAGTCCGGCGTGGCGCACTTTGCTGCAGATGACGAGGAGTCGTGCATCGACGATGTGCGTCATTTGCTCTCGTTCATCCCGCAGAACAACCTCGACTCGGCCCCATACGAGACGCCCGGAGATGACCCGGAGCGGCGCGAACCCGAGTTGCACACGATCGTGCCCGACAACCCCAACAAGCCGTACGACATCAGGCACGTGATCGAGCTGGTGATGGATGACGGCGAGTTCTTTGAAGTGGCGCCGCTCTACGCACAGAACCTGGTTGTGGGCTTCTCCCGGCTGAACGGCCACTCGATCGGCGTGGTGGGCAACCAGCCCAAGGCGATGGCCGGTGTGCTGGACATCAACGCATCCATCAAGGGTGCGCGCTTCATCCGCTTCTGCGACGCCTTCAACATTCCCATTATCTCGTTCGTGGATGTGCCGGGGTTCCTTCCCGGAACGAGTCAGGAGTACGGCGGCATCATCCTGCACGGCGCCAAGCTGCTGTACGCCTACGCCGAGGCCACGGTGCCCAAGATCACCGTCATCACACGCAAGGCGTACGGCGGCGCGTACGACGTGATGAACAGCAAGCATCTGGGCGCCGACTTCAACGCGGCATGGCCCTCGGCCGAGATCGCCGTGATGGGCGCCGACGGCGCCGTGAACATCGTGTTCAAGTCGGAACTGAAGAAGGTGGCCGACGAGGGTGGCGACGTCGACGCCCGCCGCGCCGAGCTGGTTGCGGAGTACAAGGATCGCTTCGCCAACCCATACCAAGCCGCTGAGCGCGGGTACGTGGATGACGTCATCCAGCCCGAGGAGACCCGGCCGTGGCTGGTGAAGGCGCTGGAGATCTCGCTCACCAAGCGCGTCGACGGCCCCAAGCGCAAGCACGGAAACATCCCGCTGTGAGCACCGCTCAAATGAACATCACCCCCACCCCCTCGCCGGAGGAGGCCGTCGCCATCGCCGCTGCCGTGCAGGCACTGCTGGAGGCCACCCGCCACGGCGGCGCAGACCCGCTGCCAGCGGCGTACCGATCCGAATGGCGGCGCAGCGCAATACGCGAGGGCGTGGGCCAGCCAATAGACGACCGGAGAACCCGCTGATGTTCACAACCGTGCTGGTCGCCAACCGTGGCGAGATCGCCATCCGTGTGATGCGGACGCTGCGCGAGATGGGAATCCGCTCAGTGGCGGTGTACAGCGATTCCGACCGCGACGCGCTATTTGTGCAGTTCGCCGACGAGGCGCACGCGCTTGGCCCCGGCCCATCCACGGACACCTACCTCAATATCCCGAAGATCCTTGAAGTGGCCGCAGCATCGGGTGCCCAGGCCATCCACCCGGGGTACGGGTTCCTTGCAGAGAACGCCCCGTTTGCACGCGCATGCGAGGCCGCTGGCGTCACCTTCATCGGTCCACCCGCTGACGCCATCGACTCGATGGGATCCAAGACCGCTGCGCGCGCGCTGATGGATGCCGCGGGCGTGCCGATCGTGCCCGGCGTCACCGAGGGCGTTGCCGACACCGCCGAGGCGCGCGGGATCGCCGATGACATCGGCTACCCCGTCGCGGTGAAGGCCGCGGCCGGTGGTGGTGGCAAGGGCTTCCGCGTTGCACTCACCCCCGACGATCTCGAGGACGCCTTCGAGGGTGCACGTCGGGAGAGCGAGAAGTTCTTCGCTGATTCCACGGTGTACCTTGAGCGCTACCTCCCCGAGCCCCGCCACGTGGAGATCCAGGTGCTGGCGGATGGCCACGGCACCACCCTGTGGCTTGGCGAGCGCGACTGCTCAGTGCAGCGCCGCCACCAGAAGCTGGTGGAGGAGACCCCGAGCCCCATCGTGAGCGACGCCTTGCGCCAGCGCATGGGCGAGGCCTCGGTACGTGCAGCAGAGGCCGTGGGCTATCGCTCAGCCGGCACGCTTGAATACCTGGTGTCGGGCGAGGAGTTCTTCTTCCTCGAGATGAACACGCGCATTCAGGTGGAGCACACCGTCACGGAGATGGTCACGGGGCTCGACCTGGTGCGCGAACAGATCCGCATCGCCGCCGGCGAGGCCATTGGCATCTCGCAGGACCAGGTCGCACCCCGTGGCCACGCCTTCGAGTGCCGCATCAACGCCGAGGATGCCGAGCGGCGGTTCCTGCCCACCCCTGGCGCCATCACCGCCTACCGCGAGCCCTCGGGCCCGGGCGTGCGCACCGACTCGGGCGTGCAGTCCGGATCGGTGATCAGCGACATGTACGACCCCATGGTGGCCAAGCTCATCACCTGGGACGTTGACCGCGAGTCGGCACGAAAGCGCATGCTGCGAGCACTGGAGGAGTACGTCGTGGAGGGCCCCACCACGCTCATCCCCTTCCACATCTGGCTGCTCAACCAGCAGGAGTTCATCGACGGCGGCGCATGCCACGCCGCGATGAAGGTGATGTCGGAGGAAAACACCCCGCTCCCGCCACGCGACGGCTCGGCACCCCCGGCATCAGAGGCGCCCGACGCTGAGCCGATTGCCGAGCGCACCATGGTGGCCGAGGTGGCCGGGCGCCGCTTCGATGTGCGCCTGTTCATCCCCGAGAAGGACCTGGGCCCGTCGGGTGGCGCACCCGCGCCCAAGCGAACGCGCGAGAAGAAGGCCGCGGGTGGCCACGGTGGCGCCGGCGCCACGGGTGAGGTGCACTCACCCATGCAGGGCACCGTGCTGTCGGTGGCCGTGACCGTGGGCCAGGAGGTGGCCGTGGGTGAGGTGCTGTGCATCGTCGAGGCCATGAAGATGGAGAATGAGGTCACCGCACACGTGGCCGGATCCATCACCGCCGTGCACGTGGAGGCCGGTCAGGGAGTGTCCGCCGATGAGCTCATCGCCGTCATCGGTGCCGCGGGAGCAGACGGGGGATGACGCGCGTCGCCCTGTGGGTCGGTCGGTCCGGCCCGGGGCGTGCATCGGCCGGTGGGCTGGTGGACCCCGAGGGAGCTGATGCCGAGACGGTGCGCCGTGCCGTGCTGGCCTGCGGCACCGCCCTGGCTGCCGACCGACTGGCGGCGGCTGCCCCAGACGCCCGCGGCGCGGTCATCAGGGCATTTGGCGAGGCCCGACCCGACGATCTGGTGGACCTGACCGGGGCGTGCACCATCGGCGGTCTCGCCGTGGGCCCCCCCGGTGGTATGCCGCCCCCCGGTGCAGCCATTGCCGATCTGGTGCTGGCCCCCGGTGACGACGCCGACGATGCGAATCCCCGGGTGATGCCGGGCGACATCGCGCCCGAAGAGGCCGCTGCACTGGCGGCGGCTGCCATCGCCCGTGCTCTGCCCCGTGATCCGCTGCACCTGGGCCGCACGGGCGCGGCGCTCAGGTCCATCGCCCGTGAGGCCACCCTGTACCCCGAGACCCTTCCCGGAATGGCGGCGGGCATTGCGGCCACCGCACGCGATCCCGATGCCGTGCGCATGTTCACCGACCCCGACCGTGACCGGCCACCCGACGACGACCGGCGTGGCATGCGCCTGCCTGATGGCCGAACCGCCACGATTGCTGCGGCAGGAGCCATTGTGGCCGGTGCCGTGGGACTCGGAATCGCCGGCCTTCTGGTGTGGTGGCTCGATCCGGCGACGGCAAACCGGGGCACTGCCTTGGTGGCTGGCGCCATCATCGGTGCCCTCATCGGAAGTGCGGTGGCCGTGCGCCTCGTGCGCAGCCGACGTTAGGAACTACGCGCCGAAGAGCCGCAGTGCGTCGTTGCGGATGCCATCGGCAAGTCGCACATGGGCCTCGGCACCGGGCCCGCGGGGCCATCTCACCTCAATGCGGCGCTGCTCCTCAAGCGTCGAGAGCGCACCCATCACCAGCAGCAGCCCCTCATCCGAATCAAGATCCAACTCGTCGGCAGCGGTGGCGATCGACACCATCACGCTGCCATCGGCCGGGCGCTCCTCATCGAGCCACTGAAGTACCAGCAGCATCTCGAGTCGCTCGGCGATTTCCCAAACCCCGGCCATACGACGAGGGTACCGGTCGGACGGCGGGGCGGATATCCCATTGGCGCAACGAAACGACGGGATGACCACACGGCGCGGCGGGCGCGGTTATCCCGTCGGGAAGACGAAACGGCGCCATGGCCTCCGGGGCAACGCCCCGGTTGACTCGCGATCCCGATTCGCGACCGAGGGGATAACCGCGCACGCCGCGCACGCCGCGCACGCCAACGCAACGCTTCGCGCGGCGGGGGCAGTTATCCGGTCGCGATTCCGATGCGCGACCAACGGGAGGGCCACCCAGCGCGGCGGGCGGGGTTATCCCGTTGGTAAGACGAAACGGCGCCATGGCCTCCGGGGCAACGCCCCGGTTGACTCGCGATCCCAATTCGCGACCGACGGGATAACCACGGCGGCCCGCATGCCAACGCGACGCATGGCGCGGCGGGCGGGGTTATCCCGTTGGGAAGACGAAACGACGCCCTGGCCTCCGGGGCGACGCCCCGGTTGACTCGCGATTCCGATTCGCGACCGACGGGATAACCGCGCCCGCCGCGGCCCACCACGCGCAGATGCGCCGCACTCACACGCGGGGCATGGCTAGGATCCCCGACCGGCCCGCCTTGTTGCGGGCCCTTCACTGGCAGCGAACCAAGGGACGCGGGTGGATCTTTTCGAGTACCAGGGCAAGCAACTGTTCGCCCGGCACGGCCTCGCCGTGCCGTCTGGCGAGGTGGCCGATACGCCCGAGCAGGCAAAGGCCGCAGCCGAGGCAATCGGTGGCACGGTCGTCGTGAAGGCACAAGTTCAGGTGGGTGGCCGCGGCAAGGCCGGCGGCATCAAGCTTGCCAAGACCCCGGATGAGGCCTACGCAGAGGCCAAAAATATCCTGGGCATGGACATCAAGGGGCACACCGTCAAGCGTGTGTGGGTTGAGGCCGCCTCGGACATCAAGAAGGAGTACTACGCCTCGGTCACATTTGACCGCAGCGCGAAGATGCCCCTCGTGATGCTCTCCGCAATGGGCGGTATGGACATCGAGGGCGTGGCCGAGGAGCACCCGGACGCGCTGGCGCGCCTGCATGTGGACCCGCTTATCGGTTTCCAGCAGCACGACGCCCGCTGGCTCATCTATCACGCCGGCATCGACGAGCCCGCCCAGAAGGGCGTGCTTGACGCACTCATGAAGTCGTACGAGGCGTTCATCGACCTCGAGGCGACCCTCATCGAGATCAACCCGCTCATCTGGACCGAGGATGACCGCGTTGTGGCGCTCGACGCCAAGGTGTCGATCGACAACAACGCGCTGTTCCGTCACCCGGACCTGGCCGAGCTGCAGGAGAGCGTCACCGATGACCCGCAGGAGCGCATGGCGCAGGAGCGGGGTGTCACGTACGTGAAGCTCGACGGCGACGTCGGGATCATGGGCAATGGTGCCGGAATCGTGATGAGCAGCCTCGACGTGGTGGCCCTTGCCGGTGGCAAGCCCGCCAACTTCCTGGACGCCGGGGGCGGATCGAACGCCGAGGCCGTGACCACGGCGCTCGAGGTGCTGCTCTCAGACCCCAAGGTGAAGTCGCTGATGATCAACATCTTCGGTGGCATCACCCGTTGCGACCAGGTGGCCGAAGGCCTTCTGGCGGCGCTCGACAAGTTGGGGGCAACGCTCCCCATCGTGGTGCGCCTCGATGGAACCGCTGCTCCGGAGGGTCGCGCGATCCTCGCCGAGCGTGCACCCGACAACGTGGTGATCGAGCCCACAATGCTCGCGGCCGCTACGCGCGCCGTCGAGCTCGCAAAGGAGGCCTCGTGAGCATCCTGGTCAACAAGGACACAAAGCTGGTGGTGCAGGGCATCACCGGCCGCGAGGGCCAGTTCCACACCCTTCGCAACAAGGCATACGGCACCAACGTGGTGGCCGGCGTCACTCCCGGTAAGGCCGGGCAGGACGTCGAGGGCATCCCTGTGTTCAACACTGTGCGTGATGCGGTGGAGGCCACGGGAGCCAACACCTCGATGATCTTTGTGCCGCCGCGCTTTGCGACCGACGCGATCTTCGAGTCGCTGGACGCCGGGATCGATCTGACGATCGCCATCACCGAGGGCATTCCCGCCCACGACATGATGCGCGTCTATACGCACCTGAAGCGTGGCAACCAGACGCTCATCGGCCCCAACTGCCCGGGCATCATCAGCCCCGGTGAGGCAACCGTGGGCATCATGCCCACCGACGTCTTCACCCCGGGCCGCGTCGGCATCATCAGCCGCTCCGGCACGCTGACGTACCAGATCTCCAAGGAGATCGGCGACCTCGGCATCGGTCAGAGCTCGGTCGTGGGCATTGGTGGCGACCCCATCGTGGGTTCGTCATTCATCGACATCCTGCAGCGCTTTGAGGATGACCCGGACACCGACCTCGTGGTGATGGTGGGCGAGATCGGCGGCGATGATGAAGAGCGGGCCGGCGTCTTCATCTCCGAGAACATGAAGACCCCAGTGGTCGGCTACATCGCCGGCTTCCAGGCTCCTCCCGGCAAGCAGATGGGCCACGCCGGCGCCATCATCACCGGCTCGTCGGGGACCGCTCAGGGTAAGAAGGATGCCCTTGAGGCGATGGGCGTTGAGGTGGGTACCAACCCCACCGAGGTCGCCGAGATGGTCAAGAAGCGCATCGGTTAGACGACTGTCCCATCCACCCCGGTTGCCACGGCGACCGGGGTGGATGCGGGGCTACACTCGCCCGCGTGCCTGACGTCATCTCCTTCGCCCGCGGTGCACCCGCACCCGAGGCCCTCGACGGCGACCTGATCGCCCGCTGCGCCACCGAGGCGCTCGCCGACGACCCCACCGTGATCCTGTCCTACGGGACCGGCGGCGGATACCCGCCACTGCGCGAGTGGCTCGCCCAGCACCACGGCACCACTGCCGACCACGTGCTCATCACCAACGGGTCGCTCGAGGGCTACGTCTTTCTTCTCGAGACGTTCTTGTCCCCCGGCGATCTCATTGCGCTTGAGGCGCCGACGTACGACCGCGCCATGCTGCAGGCGCAACTCCACGGAATGGAGATTCTCTCCATTCCCATGCAGCTGGACGGCCTGGATGTTGATGCACTCGCCGCCGCCTGCGAGGCCGGCCGCGTACCCAAGCTCGTGTACACCATCCCGAACTTCCACAATCCGGCGGGCACCACTATTTCGCTGGAGAAGCGCAAGGCCCTCATTGCGTTGGCCGAGCGGTACGACTTCTGGATCCTCGAGGACGATCCATACGGCCGCCTCAGGTTTGAGGGCGACGACATCCCGGGCATCTACGAACTGGCCGGGCCTGATCGCGTGATGTTCTCGTCGTCATTCTCGAAGACGCTGGCACCGGGCCTGCGCGTGGGGTACCTCATCGCGCCACCCCAACTCATTGGCTCGCTCGTGAAGCAGGCCAACCGCACCTACATCTCGCCAGCGCATCTTCCTGAGGCCGCCGTGTACCAAGTGTGCGCGCAGGGCCTGTTGCCCGCCAACATCGCGCGGGTCACCAACCTGATGCACGTGCGTCGTGATGCCATGGTGGACGGGCTGGTGCACATGCCCGCAGGCACCATCTGCACCCCGCCCGAAGGCGGATTCTTCATGTGGCTCGAACTGCCCGAGGGCATGTCGGCCGACGCCATGCTGCAGAGGGCCCAGGAGGCCGGGGTCATCTACGTGGCCGGGTCCGCCTGCTTTGTGTCGGGTGGCGCGAACACATTGCGACTCGCATACTCCGGTGTCTCTCCTGATGAGATCACCCTCGGCATGGAGCGCCTTGGCTCCGTGCTGAACGCTGGCTGAGTCGGGTTTTCCGCACACCCGGTCGCAACGGAACCCCCGGGAGGCCGACCCGGCCGGAGGGCGCTGCTAGGTTGGCCCGCGTGCACCGTTCCCCTTGCCACGCTTCCGTCCGATTGATGGACAACGCCCTGTCGGCTGGCCGGGGGGCGTCCTGAGATACCCGCGTCGCATCGTCGCCGCCGGTCTGGTGCTGCTCGCCGCAGCATCCTCACCGGCCCTTGCGGCGCTCACTCGCAACGACGTGCTGGCCAAGGCCAAGGCTGGCGAGGACCCAAAGACCATCATCGCCGCGGCATTCCCTGGCGGGGCGCTTCAGCAGATGGCGCCGAAGCCCATCAAGGTGCTCATCGCCGATCAGGCGCCCCGCGTGATCCTGTCGGGAAAGACCCCCCTCGTATTACGCGATGGCGGGCTGCGGCGGGCTCCCAAGATCACCGTTCCTGCAGGGCACCGGATTCGCATCGTCCGGACGAAGCGGGCCTTCAGGGTGGACGACCTCGACAAGCCGGGTCGTGTACGCATGATGGGGGGCCCCGTGCGGCTCGACTCGGGCGCAGCCGACACCGGGATCCGCATGGCCGAGCCCCTCGACCGCCGATTTCGGGGCACCATACGTGTGTATGCCTCTGACGGCCGACGCATGATGGTGGTCAACGAACTGTCCACCGAGAGCTACATCCGCGGCGTGCTACCCGGCAACATGCCGCCCGAGTGGGGCGACGCCACGCCCAATGCCCTTGTGGTGGGCGCCGTGGCGGCCAGATCGAGCGCACTCACCGCCCGGGCCGCCAGCACGAAGGCCGCGTTCGACGTCACCTCCGACGACCCGCTCTACCTCGGGCTGGATGGGGAGCGGGGTCAGACCAACATGGCCATTGATGGCAGTCCCCGGTGGACCGTTGTTATGGCCAAGCAGCCGTTTGAGGCATCGTTCCCGGTGGTGGGCGGTGACATCACCATCTTTACGCCCGACCCGGGCAAGCCCGACCAGGTGGCATCGGCGCCGGCGACCACTGTGCGGGGAGCCAAGGCGGGTGCCACGGCAGCAGCGGTGGCGCTGGCCATGACCTTCCAGGGCACGCCGTATGTGTGGGGCGGGGCCAGGCCGGGCGGCTTCGACTGCTCGGGGCTTCTCTACTACGCCTTCGGCCAGCAGGGAGTGAGCCTGCCGCGCGTGGCCGAGGATCAGGCACGGGTGGGCACCTATGTGCCGCAGAGCCAGTTGCAGCCGGGGGACGCCGTGTTCTTCGCCGATTCATCCGGTTACATCCACCACATGGGCCTCTACATCGGTGGTGGGAAGATGCTGCATGCGCCCCAGACGGGCGACGTGGTGAAGGTAGTTGGCATCACCACCGGGTACTACGCGTCGCAGTACGCCGGGGCACGCCGCTACTCCCCGTAGGGCACCACAGTCAGGACGCCCTGCGGACAGGGGCCGATTGACCCTCAATGAGGGGCGTTTCTCCGGGTACCCGACGCCGTTGCTGCGCTAGCCTGCACTGTTAGCGAGAACCCTCTCAACCAACCGGAGGTACGGGAAAAGTGCGCACACACGACGTCGTCGTGGTCGGTGCCGGGCTTGCGGGAATGCGGGCGGCGATTGCCGCTCACGAGGCTGGCGTTGACGTCGCCCTCGTGACCAAGCTGCATCCCGTCCGGAGCCACTCGGGCGCCGCACAGGGCGGAATCAACGCCGCCCTCGGCAACGAGACTGAGGACAGCACCGACAACCACACATTCGACACCGTCAAGGGCGCCGACTACATCGGCGACCAAGATGCAATCGAGATCCTGTGCCAGCGCGCGCCGCTCGAGATCTACCAGCTCGAGCACTGGGGCGCGGTGTTCTCCCGGCAGGAGGACAGCGGCAAGATCGCGCAGCGTCCATTCGGTGGCGCCGGCTTTCCGCGCACCTGTTACGCAGCCGACCTCACGGGACTGGTCATCCTGCACACGCTCTACACCGTGTGCGTGAAGTACGACATCCCGACCTACGAGGAGTGGTTCGTCACCGACCTCGTCACCGACGATGACGGCAATGCCGTCGGCGTGGTGGCCTACGACATGATCCACGGCACGATCGAGACGATCGGTGCCAAGGCCGTCGTAATGGCCACGGGTGGCGCGGGTCGCGTGTATCGCCCCTCCACCAACGCGCACGCCTCCACGGGTGACGCCATGGGCATGGCGCTTCGCAAGGGTGTTCCGCTCAAGGACATGGAGTTCATGCAGTTCCACCCCACCACGCTCGCCGCCAACGGCGTGCTCGTGACGGAGGGCGCCCGCGGAGAGGGCGGGTACCTCCTGAACAAGGATGGGGACCGTTTCATGACCAAGTACGCCCCGAACAAGCTCGAGTTGGCATCGCGCGACGTCGTGTCGCGTGCCGAGGCCACAGAGATCATGGAGGGACGCGGCATTGATGGCTGCGTGATGCTCGATCTGCGCCACCTGGGTCGCGACCGCATCATGGAGCGGCTGCCGCAGATCCGCGAGCTGGCCATCGCCTTCGCGGGCACCGACCCCATCGTGGAGCCCATCCCCATTCGGCCGGGTGCGCACTACCACATGGGTGGCGTGCACGTTGACAACTGGGGCGCAGCACCGCACATGCCGGGGCTCTTCGCCGCTGGCGAGTGCTCCTGCGTGTCAGTGCACGGCGCCAATCGCCTGGGTGGCAACTCGCTGCTCGAGGCCGTCGTGTTCGGCGCCCGCGCGGGCGAGGCATCTGCCGCCTACGTGCAGGAGCATTCCGCTGCGCCGAAGGTGCCCAGCAACGCCGCCGCCGAAACGCAGGCGCGCATCGAGAACCTGCTCGCCCGCGACAAGGGCATTCGCCAGTCCGAGATCCGTGACGAGCTGGCCGATGTGATGCAGGAGAAGGTCGGCGTGTACCGCTCGGGCCCAGTGCTCGGGGAAGCCAAGCGCACGGTCACGGAACTGCGCGAGCGCTTCCAGTCCGTCGTCGTGGACGACAAGGGCAAGACCTTCAACACCGACCTCATCCACACCCTCGAGACCGGATTCCTGCTGGATCTGGCCGATTGCATGGTGACCGGGGCCATCGCCCGCACCGAAAGCCGCGGCGCGCACTCGCGTACCGACTTCACGGAGCGCGACGACGAGAACTGGATGAAGCACACCCTTTCGTACCTCGATGACGGTGAGGTCCGTCTCGACTACTCCGAGGTGGCCATGACCAAGTACGAGCCCCAGGTGAGGTCCTACTGATGCCTGCGACAACGTTCCGGATCTTCCGGTATCAGCCCGACTCGGGCGAGACCGAGTCGTACCACCAGGATTTCCAGTTGGAGCACGGCGAGAAGACCACACTGCTTGACGCCATCCTGCGCATCCAAAATGAGCAGGACGGCACCGTGGCAGTGCGGTACTCGTGCCGCAGCGCTATCTGCGGGTCGTGCGCCTGCAAGGCAAACGGCAAGACGGTGCTGGCCTGCATGACGCAGGTGGAGCACGTCAAGACCGACAGCGGCCAGGAGATCGTGCAGGTCGATCCCATCGGTAACTTCACGCCCATCAAGGATCTGGTCGTCGACATGACGCCGTTCTGGGAGAAGTTCAAGGCTGTCAAGCCCTTCCTCATTCCCGACGGCCCGGCGCCCGAGAAGGAGCGCCTGGTACCGAAGGCCGCGATGGAGAAAATCGCCAAGGAGAGCAAGTGCATCCTGTGCGCAGCCTGCTACTCCGAGTGCAACTCACTGGCAGCCGACCCCGAGTTTGTCGGACCGGCAGCCTTCGCATGGGGCTACCGCTTCGCAGCGGATGAGCGGGATGGCCAGCGGAAGAACCGCGCCAAGCTGTACTCAGGCGAGCACGGTGTGTGGGACTGCACCCGCTGCATGTTCTGCAACGAGCGCTGCCCCAAGGGCGTGGACCCGCGGGATGCCATCGAGAAGCTCGGCTCCATCGCCTTCCAGGAGAAGGTCACCAGCGACAAGGGTGCCCGCCACGCAAAGGCATTCCTCATCTCGCTGCGAACCGGCGGCAAGCTGAACGAGATCCTCATCGCGCCGTACACCGACCCCATCGGGGCCCCGTTCAACGCGCCGCTCGCGCTCCGCATGGCCCAGAAGGGCAAGCTGCCCAAGTCGCCCCTCACCCACAGGGTGAAGGACCGCGACCAGGTCAAGAAGCTCATCAAGAACGTCAAGGAGACGATCTAGTGCCGCGTCAGTTCGCGTATTACCCCGGATGTGTCGCTGAGTTCAGCTCGAAAGAGCTCAACGCGACCACCAAGGCACTTGCACCGCTCCTCGACATCGAGTTGCTGCCCATGCCCCAGGCCACCTGCTGTGGTGCTGGCGACGTGGCGCAGGCCAAGCCGAACCTGTACCTCACGCTCAACGTGCGGATCCTCTCCGAGGCCGAGTCGATGGGCGTTGACATCCTCACAATCTGCAACGTGTGCACGCTCAACCTGCGTCGCGCGAACAAGATGGTGAAGGAAGACCCGCGCGTGCTCGAAGCCGTCAACGAGGAGCTCGTCAAGGCTGGGGCCCGTCCATACCAGGGCACCATCGAGGTGACGCACCTCCTGTGGTTCCTCGCCACCGAGGAGGGCCTGTCCCTGCTCGAGGCACGTGGCCCTAAGGGCCTCAATGGCCTCAAGGTGGCCCCGTACTACGGCTGCCAGCTGCTTCGGCCGTCGTCGGTCATGGGCTTTGAGGATCCGGACCGTCCGCAGTCACTCGAGCGCCTCATCATGGCTCTCGGGGGCGAGGTGTCCGACTACGAGGGCAAGAGCCGCTGTTGCGGCTTCCCCATCATCCTCGCCCGCGAGGAGGTGGCACTGAAGGAGTCGCACGTGGCCCTGTCAGGTGCCCGTGACGCCGGTGCGCAGGTGATGGTGACCCCGTGTCCGCTCTGCCACCTGGCGATGGATGCCTACCAGCGCAAGACCGAGCAGGTAATGGGCGAGGAGTACGCCATGCCGGTGCTGCACCTTCCGCAGCTCATCGGACTGGCCCTTGGCCTTCCCACGAAGACCATGGAGTTCAAGCGCCATCTGGTGCCGGTGGACGAGGTGCTCTCCATCGTCGGCGCGTAGCGCCCGCACCACCAACACGGTCTCGAAACGGCCCGGGCCCCGTCCGGGCCGTTTCCGTTTTCACAGTCGCTACCGTTTCACCGTGCGCCCCACTCCACTCACCCATGCCTCAGTGCGTGACCTGCCCACCTGCTGCACCGACTGCGTGTTCTGGCAGACGCTGCGTGGAGGAGCCGACTGGCAGCGCCGGGCAAGGTGGGCCGACCGCACTGAGCGCGACTTCGGCCCCTGGGGCCGCGTGCTGGCCGATGGCGACGAGGTGCGGGGAGTCATGCAGTACGGCCCCTCCCGGGTCTTTCCGCGCGCCAAGGTGCTTCCTGCCGGACCACCCAGCCGTGACGCCGCTCTGGTGACGTGCGCCTACGTCACGGGTGATGGCGCAGCCGAGGCGCTTGAGCGCCTGCTGCTGGAGGCCCTCGCCGACATCAAGGCTCGGGGAATGAACGCCATCGAGCTCTTCGCCATGCGCTACCCCGACGAGGTTGACCCGTCTGAGCGGGCGCATCTCAACCACACGCTGTTTGACATGGAGATGCTCGACCGCCTCGGCTTCCGGCCCGTACGTCAGAAGGGCCAGGTGAGCCTCATGCGTCTGGAGCTTGGCGGGCTGATACCCAGCCTGGCTGAGCGCGCCAAGGCCGTCGTCGGCGAACTGCGGCCCCTCCCCGGCCGCACCCCGCTGCCCGCATGACTCGTTGGTTCGCGGCCATCGTCGCGGCCATCCTCGTGCTGGTTGGGGCTGCCACGGCGGTTGGTGATCCAGCCCTCGAGCAGCTGCGCCAGGGCCCCGTGTACGTGAGCCCTGCGGTCACCGGTGCCGGCACACCCGACGCCGTCACCCGTCTCACCGCCGTCGCAGCCGAGCTCGCCGCCAGCGGTCGGCCGGTGCGCATCGTGGTGGTGAAGGGGCCCGTGGGCGCCGTGTCGATGCGCGACTATGCCGTACGCCTGAGAGCCCAGTTGGGCTTCGATGGAATGGTGGTGGCCGTCGCCCCAGGGCGCGCCGTCGGTGCGGCCGGCGCCCGCAGCCAGGGTGCCGTGACCCGCAGCCTGCGAAACGCCAAGGTGGGCGCGATCGCCGACCCAGTGGAGCGCGCCGCGGCCGCGGCACGAGCTGCGGCAGGGCCACCGCTGGCGCCCTCCAACAGCGACCTGGTGCGCGCAGCGCTCGCACTCCTGGGCATCGCGCTTGTGGGGGGCACATGGGCGGCCGCATTCGGCATCCGGCGCGCGAATCGCCGTCAGCGGCTCATGCTCGATGATCGAAGCGCGTTGGCACGAGTCACGCTTGATGCCATCGGTGCGCGGCTCGATATCGTGGCGGGGCTCCCCGATGATCATGCACGCGCTGACGACCGACTGGATGCGGCCACGCGCGTTGCACGTCGTGCGCAGGCCGAATTGGATCAGGCGGCCTCTGCTGCCGACGTGCTGCCGGCCGAGGCGCTGGTGCACGAGTCGTTCATGCTGCTGCGTGAAGCGGAGCACGAAGCCGGTGTTCCGTCACCGATCGACCCATTCGAGGGCCTTTGCCGCGCAGATCCGGCACACGGAGCCGCGGCGGGATCTGCTCCCCTCGCCGATGGCCAGCCGCCCACCGCCCTGTGCTCTTCGTGCATGGCGCGTGTGCGCACGGCAAACCCACCCCAGCGACGCATGGTCCCTGGCCTTGATGGTGACGTCCCCTACGACTCCACACAGAGGGATGTCTGACCGAACCGCCCGCGGGGCCATGAGCTGCCGGCGTGCGGCCTAGAGCCAGCCGTTCATCACGAGGCTCTCGGCAATCTGCACGGCGTTGGTGGCCGCGCCCTTCCGCAGATTGTCGGCAACGATCCAGAGCGCCAGCCCGTTGGGGTGCGACGCGTCGTTGCGGATGCGACCGATGAACACCTCGTTGCGACCGGCAGCGTCGCGCGGCAGCGGATAGGCGTTGGCGCGCGGCTCATCCACCACCACGGCACCGGGGGCCAGCATGAGGATCTCGCGGGCCTTGGCGGCGTCAAGCGGTTCGATGGTCTCAATGTGCACGGCCTGAGAGTGCGCGTACATCACCGGCACACGCACGCAGGTGGCCGACACGCGGAGATCGGGCAGGTGCAGCATCTTGCGGGCCTCATTGCCCACCTTCACCTCTTCGCCCGTGTAGCCAGAATCGTCGAACACGTCGATGTGGGGCAACACGTTGAAGGCGATGGGGTGCGGGTACACCTGCGGATCGGGTTCGTCGCCCACGAGGTATCCGGCGCTCTGAAGGCGGAGTTCCTCAATTGCCGCCTGACCCGTCCCACTCACGGCCTGATACGACGACACGATGACGCGCTCGATACCCACGGCGTCGGCGATGGGCTTGAGGGCCACCACGAGTGGCGCGGCCACGCAGTTGGGGTTGGCGATAATCCCGGAGTGGCTCGCAATGTCGCCCTCGTTGACCTCAGGCACCACCAGCGGCACGTCGGGATCGGTGCGAAATGCAGACGAGTTATCGATGACCACGGCGCCGGCCTCAACCGCGGCAGGCGCGAAGTCCCTCGCCCGCTCCGATCCCGCCGAGAACAGGGCGATCTGGATCCCCTCAAATGAGTTCTCGGTGAGCTCCTGCACCTTAAAGGGCTTGCCCAGATAGTCGATAATCGTGCCGGCGCTTCGGGACGAGGCGAGCGGGCGAAGCTCCGTGACGGGGAATCCCCGCTCCTCGAGTACGCGGATCATGGTGCTGCCCACAGCACCGGTGGCACCGACCACGGCGACGTTAAACACCGCGGCGCTCTGCCTCGCTGGCCAGGTCGAAGGCCTCGTGCAGGGCGCGCACGGCGCGCTCGACCTCGGAGCGGGCAATGACCACCGTGATGCGAATGGTGGAGGTATCGATCATCTGGATGTTGATGCCCTCGGCCGCGAGCACGCGGAACATGGTGGCCGCAATGCCGGGGTTTGAGCGCATGCCCTCACCCACGAGCGTGACCTTGCCGATCTGGTCGTCCGACAGCGTCTCGCGATGCGGCAAGCGATCGCCCATGGCCTCGATCACATCAAGTGCCTTGCGCAGGTCCGGAAGTGGCACGGTGAACGAAAGGTCGGCACGGCCGTCCACCCCCACGTTCTGGATGATGGTGTCCACGTTGATGAGCGCATCGGCCAGCGCGGTGAACACCGTGGCGGCCACGCCCGGCTGATCCTCCACCCCCAGCAGCGAGATCTTCGCCTCATCGCTCTTGTGAGCGATGCCCGACACGAATGCCCTCTCCATCATGGGAGTCTCCTTGGTGATCCAGGTCCCCTCCTCCGGTGCGAATGATGAGCGCACATGGAGCGGGACATCATGAAGCCGTGCAACCTCGACCGAGCGCAGGGCGAGGATCTTGGAACCGGACGCGGCCATCTCGAGCATCTCCTCGTGGCTCACAAGGGGAAGCTTGCGGGCACCGGGCTCAATACGTGGGTCGGCGGTGAACACACCCGTCACATCGGTGTAGATCTCACACACGTCGGCGCCCAGCGCCGCGGCCAATGCCACGGCCGTGGTGTCGCTGCCACCACGCCCGAGCGTGGTGACGTTTCTGTCCGCGGACATCCCCTGGAACCCCGCCACCAACGCCACGCGCCCATTGGCGAGTTCGGCGCGCAGGCGCTCGGGCTTGATCTCGAGGATTTTGGCCTTGGTATGGGCCCCATCGGTGAGGATTCCCGCCTGCGACCCGGTGAACGATGCCGCCTCGTGCCCCAGGTCGTGCAGCGCCATGGCCACGAGCGCGCATGAGATGCGCTCACCCGTGGACAGCAGCATGTCCATCTCGCGAGGTGCCGGCAGCTCGGAGATCTCATCGGCGAGTGCCACCAGGCCGTCGGTGGTCTTGCCCATGGCCGAAAGCACCACGACGACATCGTCGCCACCCTCACGGGCGGCGGCGATTCGCGTAGCGACATTGCGGATCTTCTCGGTGTCGGCGACGGATGAGCCACCAAACTTCATGACCCTGAGAGCGATGACAACCTCCTCGGCCGGGCCAGCGGGCGATTGTAGTGCCGACCGGGGTCCGGCGTCGCCGTGGACGACGGCAGCACCCCGTACGATTGAAATGTGACCAAGATCCCTGCAGTTGACATCACCTACGAGCGCCAGCACGTCCGCGGGCGGGCAGTGGCGATTGTGCGCGCATTCGTGATCATCCCATTGCTGCTGTGGGCCGTCGTGTGGAGCATCTGGGCCCTGTGGAGCATCATCATCGCGTTTGTCATCGTCATCAAGGGGCGCAACCCCGACTGGTTCTGGGAACCCGTGAGCCGTTGGCACCGGTACTTCCTGCACGTGGCCGGGTACGCAAGCCTGCTGGTGGACGAGCACCCGGGGTGGAAGTCGCAAACCCACTATCCGCTCGATGTCCGGGTGACGCATGCCCCGGCCCAGTCCCGATGGCTGGCGGGTGGGCGTATTCTGCTGAATGGACCGGTGGCCGCTGTCATCGCCCTTCTGCTGCTGGTTGACGTGGCCCTGGGCATTCTGCAGTTCACGGCTGTCGCCCTGATGGGGCGCCAATCGGAGCGCATCATGGGCTGGCAGCTGGCCGTGCTCACGTTTGAGTACCGGCTCATCGCCTTTGGCATCGGGCTGAGCGACGCCATGCCGTTTTCCGGCGCCCGGCGCCTTCCCTAGACTTCCCCTATGGGAATCCTCCGTCGCGTCAGCGAAAAGGGTGGGGACTCCAGCCGCCTCAAATGGGTGGCTGGTGGCCTTGCCATCGGCTTCGTGTGGGGCACCGTCATGTGGCTCATCACGGGGATGCAGGGCGATGCCAAGGTGTGGATGTATTTGGCACTCACCATGGCCATGATCGGTGGTGGCATTGCTGCCATCTTCGGCGCGATGAATGCCCGCAAGAAGGGCGAGCGCATCACTCCCCGGATCGCGCCCAAGGACGAAGTCGCCGACAAGGCTGCTGCCAAGGCCGCGCGCAAGGCGGCTCGCGGCAAGGCCGAGTAGCTCGTCGGGCGAGCGCGATGAGCGCGCGTCCCCTATCCTCGTCCTGTGACCGTGCTAGGCGGGGAGCTAGCGGTGCCCTGTATCCGCAATCCGCTACAGCGGGGCTGAACTCCCGCCCGAGGGTCCTACTCGGAGGCATGGGCTCAGATGATGTGGCATTGAAGGCGAGGTCCCATTCGGTGGGCGACCGTGAATCAGGTCAGGTCCGGAAGGAAGCAGCCTTAAGCGGACCCTCCCACGCGCAGTGGGGCCACCTCGCCGGAGTCACATCCCTGAGTTCCACTTCCCGGCAGGTATTCGACGGTGGGTGCACGGTCACACTTCCAACTCTCACGTGACAGACCCCGGACAGAGCCTCTACAACCGTTATCGGCCCCGCCGCTTCGAAGATCTCGTCGGCCAGGGGCATGTTGCGCGCACCCTTTCGAATGCGCTCGAGCGAGGCACCATCGCGCATGGGTTTCTGTTTTCGGGTCCGCGTGGCACGGGCAAGACCACCACGGCGCGCATCCTTGCCCGGTGTCTCAACTGCCAGGCATTCACCGCGCCCACCGCAACTCCGTGTGGCGAGTGTGACTCATGCCGTCGCATCGGGCATGACGACTGGCTCGACGTGGTGGAGGTTGACGCCGCATCGAGCGCGCGCCGCATCGACGAGATGCGTGAGTGGCTGGAGAGCGTGCGCTACGCCCCCGTGGTGTCGCGTTACCGCATCACCATCATGGATGAGGCCCACCAGATTCAGGAGGGCGCAGCCAGCGCGCTGCTGAAGACCCTCGAAGAGCCGCCACCGCAGCTGGTGGTCATTCTGTGCACCACCCACCCGTGGGACCTGCTTCCCACAATCCGCTCTCGGTTGCAGACCTACACGCTGCGAAAGCCCGGGGTGGCAAACCTGCTCACCGTGCTCGAGCGCGTGGCGAAGACCGAGAACATCGAGACCACCCCACAGGCGCTCGACCTGGTGGCGCGCGCCGCCGACGGCTCATACCGCGATGCGTTGGGGCTGCTCGACCAGATCTCGACCTTCGGTGGCGGGAAGGTGGACCTGGCCGATGCACTTGACCTGCTGGGCGTGGTGAGCCGCGAGACCCTGTTCGACCTGGTGGACCTGATGGCGCAGGGCGACGCCGCCGGCGCCTTCGACCTGCTGGAGTCGTCGCTCGATGGCGGGGCCGACCCTGAGGAACTTATGCGCGGGCTGGTGACTCACCTGCGCCACGCCTGCCTGCTTCAGCAGGGGGCACAGGTACGCGAGGAGTGGGCGCTGGCGCCCAACGAGCTCGATCGCCTGCGTGCCCAGGCCAACCAGTTGAGCCCGGTGCAGGTGGTGCGCGCCATCGATCTGCTGGCAGATGCCCAGGTACGTATCCGCCATGGGCAGGCCGACCCACGTATTCAGCTGGAACTCGTGGCTGCCAAGCTGTCGCGCCCATTCCTCGATCCAGGTATCGAGGGAGTGGCCGCCCGG
>CAJAPZ010000044.1 GCA_903943955.1 uncultured Actinomycetes bacterium | reverse complement strand
CGAAACACAGCAGCCCACGGTGTCAGACCCCGGGAGGGGTCAGTCGCCGTGACAAATGTGCACGCTCGGGGTTGGTCACTCCGCGGTGAGTCGGCGTCACACATGTGCACGCTCTGGGTCAGACCCCGGGTGGGTCAATCCCCCGGTGGGAGGGGTCACCAGGTGGGGGCAGACCCCGTTGGGGGTCAGTCGCCGTCACAGATGTGCATCACCGGGGTCAGACCCCGGTGGGGGTCTGACCCCGGTGTGGGTGTGTCAGGATTTGCTTTGTGAGTGGGTCGACTTTGCAACTTGCGGCGCTTCTTGCCGGCGCTGATCATGCCGCGGTGCTCACCGGGGCTGGCATCTCGACCGAGAGCGGCATTCCTGACTTCCGGTCGGCCGGGGGACTTTGGGAGACCTACGACCCCATGAAGGTGGCCTCGATGGGCACCTTCACCACCGACCCCGCCCTTTTCTGGCGCTTTCATCGGCCGCGTATCGACATGCTCGGGTCGGTCGATCCGAACCCCGCGCACATGGCGGTGGCCGAATTGCAGCGGCGGGGCATCGTGAAGACCCTCATCACCCAGAACATCGACCGGCTGCACTCACGCGCTGGCAGCGAAGATGTGGTGGAGGTGCACGGGTCGCTCGACAAGGGCTCATGCCTGCGGTGCTCGCAGACGGTGAGCATGGACGAGCTGTGTGCGCGGGCCGATGCCGCCGAGGATGGCGTGCCCAGATGCAACTGCGGCTACCAGCTGAAGAGCGGCGTGGTGCTGTTTGGCGAGGCTATGCCCATTGAGGCCATCGAGGCCGCATACGACGCCTGCGAGCGCGCCGACGTGCTGCTGGTGATCGGCACGAGCCTGCTGGTAACCCCGGTGAGCAACCTGCCGAGCGTGGTGCTGGCCCGCGGCGGGAGCCTCGCGATTCTCACCGAGGGCGAGACCCCCTACGACGAACGGTGCACAGTGCGCCTTACCGGGAAGGCGGGCCCGACCATGCAGGCCGTGCTCGCCGCCATCCCGGCATCAAGCGACTAGGCCTTGATGTAGGCGTGCACCAGGTCCATCTCGATGCGGACCGGTGCACCGTCGATGAGGTCGGCCACCTCATCCATAAACGCAGCCATCGATGCGCGGCTGTTGGCAGCGCCGCCGGCCTCGTGGGTGTCGTACAGGCCGATGCCGCGGATGGTGCCGCTGGCGGGGTCGCCCGTGATGAGCGCGAGCTCCTCGTTGGGATCGGTCTCCACGAAGGCGTCGGCGAAGGCGATGTACTTCTGCATCACCTCGTCGTAGTGACCGGGCTTGGCCTTCATGGTGAACTCAACGACTGCGGGCATTTGACCCTCCATTGGACATTCGATGGGCGCATGTTGCCAAGGGCCGGACCCTCTGGCCCACATATGTGGCCGTGGACCGAATAGCATTCCTCCGACCTCCGCTGTGGAGGGAGCCGCTCACTCTCAATGGAGTTCGCCATGCATGTCCGCCCTCGCACATTTGTCGCCCCCCTCGCCCTCGTGGCAATGATCGGCGCAAGCATCGCCACGGGCACCGCCATGGGTACCGCAACCACCAATGGTTACGGTGCCACGGCGGCGCCGCTCTCGAATGCGTCGCTCGCATGCGCTTGGCCGGTTGAGAGCACCCCTGCCAAGGCCAACGTGGCGTACCCCGACAGCAACGCCACCTACTGGACCACCCCATACGTGGCGGCACCCGGCATGACCATCACGATTGCCGGCAACTACCCCACCGCGCGCTTCTTCTCGATCGACACCTACGCGAGTAACGCGCAGAGCTTCAGCCTGAACGGCGTGGGTAGCGCGCTGTCGGACTTCCAGATCAACCCCGACACCGGATCGGCAAATGGCTGGCAGACCCCGGGTGCTGCCAACGGCGGCGCGTACACGGTGACCCTCACCAACGACGTCGCGGCAGGAATGCCAAACGTCATCCCGCTCGCACCCGCCACTCCCACCACGCCCCTGCTGAAAGCAATGCCTGCCACCACCGGGTTCGTAATGGTTCGCGTGTACCTGCCCCAGGGTGGAAACGCCGACAACCCCGCAGTCGTGCCGCTGCCCACCATGACCATCAACACCCCAGGGGCTGCCCCGCGCGTGCTCACGCCGTGCGCCAACTCCCAGAAGGCGCCCTCAAAGGCATCGAAGGTGGTGAAGAAGGCCGTCGGCGTGATCGCCAACGCGATCCTCGGGGCAACCGGCAAGTTCGCCGGCCCACCGCCATGCACCACCAACTGCACCGCCCAGCTGCAGTTCTCGCGAGCGGGTGGCACCACCACGCCGTTCCCGAACGCGGCCAGCGGCTACGCAGCTGCGCTCTACACGCCGGCAAAGGGCTATCTCACGGTGATGCGGGCAACGATGCCGCTGAGCGCCACCGCGACGGGCAGCGCCCCGGCCGTGTGGCCCACCGCCACCAATCAGGCGCTGTGGCCGAGCCCCACCCTCGACCTTCGCTACTGGTCGGTGTGCAACTACATCTACAAGGTGCCGTATCCCGTGGTGAAGGTGGGCAAGAAGATGGGCTGCATTGCCGATCAGGCCATCACCCTCTCCGGGAGCGCCAGCAACGTGGCAAATGTGGTGCTGTCGTCGCCAACTGACCGGCCGGCTGCAACGCGCCAGACGGGATCACCCGTCGCGTGGCTTCCGACCTCGGTGAGCAACACGACCTCCCAGGAGGTCATCGCCATCCGCAACATGCTGCCCAACAGCCAGCCAGCGCCTGGCTTTGCGAACTCGGTCACCAATGTGACGACCTACAACGATGCCGCCGCCGCGCAGGCTGTGATGCAGCAGTACTACCCGTCGGCCGTGCAGTGCACCACCGCCACGTTCCGACGGGGCGCGGCCCGCGGCGGCGCTCTGGGCGGGGCCAACGCCTGCTTCGCAAATCCGGTGACGCCCCGCACCTGACGAACGGGCGGGGATCAGCCGGGCGCCGGTGCCTCCCCGAGACCCGGCGCCGAGTCGTTGAGCGCCCACACGCTCGGGGTCCCCAACACCATCGCGATGTTCGCCAATACCGCCGCGGCCGCGATCCACATCACGCCCGACAGGCCGATCCCGGCGATCACCGCGCCGATGAGCGCGAATCCAATGGGCTGACACACCTGACTCCCGAGCGCACGGAACGAGCCCACGCGTGAGCGCAGGTCCGGCGTGACCTGCCGGGTGATGGTGGTCTCAAGCAGGGTGCCCGAGATGGCGATGACGGTGCCGCCCACCCATGCACCCACACCCAGCACCACGGTGGGGGCCGGCATGGCAAGCAGCACGAAGAACCCCGCAAACAGCACTGTGACCGCGTACGACACCACGATGGGCCGCCTGGGCCGAAGCCGCTGGGCCACGAGTCCACCAGTGGCGAACCCCAGCCCGAAGCTCGAGATGACCACCGCCCACGATGCCGCGCCGTCAAGAAACTGCTCGGCGATGAGCGGGCCGCCCACAAAGATCGCGGGCATCACCAGAAGCGCGTAGAACGACTCGCCCACGACCACCACCACCAGCCAGGTGCGACTGCGAAAGGCATCCCAGCCATCGCGCAGATCGGCCAGAAATCGTTTACCCGCCTGGGCGGTGCGCACGTGACGGAACCGCGCGAACGCAAGCAAGGCGATGCCCACAGCGAACGATGCGGCATCAATGGCAATGGCCCCGGCCGGCGAGATGAGGGCCACCGCGGCGCCACCCACCACGCCACCCAGCGTCATGCCGAGCGCGGGAGTGATGGCAATGAGCCCGTAGGCATCCTGCAGCCGCTCAGGGGCCACCGCCTGCGGCACGATGCCCGACAGCGCGGGCCGGAAGAATGCCTCGGCCGTGCCGTACACGAACATGATCCCCATGATCGCCGGCACGCCTCCCACTCCAAGCACGAGGATGATGGCGAATACGGCCTGGCACACGCCGCGTACGACGTCGCTGCCAATCATCACCAGGCGCCTGGGCAGGCGGTCCGACCACACCCCACCCACCAGCAGGAACAGCACCAATGGCACCGCACGAGCGGCCAGCACAAGGCCGATATCGGCGGCCCCGCCACCCAGTTCGATGATGGCGAAGGGCACCGCCACCGACGCCATGACATCGCCGATGGTGGAGACGAGTTGCGCTGAGAACAGCAGTGCAAATGCACGCTCGCGCAGTACTGCGAGCCGGTTGCCGGGGGCGCTGGTGGTGCTCATGCGGTGGCCGTGGCCAGCCAGCCCGTGTTCCTGAGCGGAAGCCCCACTCTCGCGATCTCGGCCATGGTCGCCCGTCGCGCATCGTCCATTCGGTCATCCGGGATGCGCTCGCCGTGCACGTGCAGTACCGCAGCCCACAGCGCATCCGGCCCCGGATAGCGAAGACGTACGCCACGGCGGGTGAGCACAACGTCGTCAAAGCCCGCACCCTCAAGCAAGCCACGCAACTGCTCGGG
>CAJAPZ010000043.1 GCA_903943955.1 uncultured Actinomycetes bacterium | reverse complement strand
GGCGTGGCCGCCGTGCTCGATCCGATCGAGCGCCACCAGCGAAGCCCGGTGCTGCAGCCGCCGGGTGTGTCGAACGGTCTTCAGGCTGGCAAGGTCATCATCGAGCCGGTCAACGGCGTGGCCGGGCGTGTGTCGCCCACCGCCACGGCGTTCCCGCACCGCGGCTGCTTTCTCACCATGCAGTACCAGGCACGCGTGCCGCAGGGGGCAAGCCCCGACCTGGTGGCCGCAAGTCAGGAGTGGCTCGACGCCCTGTACGCCCGTCTGGCCCCCTGGCGCACGGGGCAGGAGTACAGCAACTACGGCAACCGCAGGCTGAAGGGCTGGGCCAACGCGTACTACGGCCAGAACCTGCCGCGGCTGCGCACCATCAAGGCCCGTCGCGACCCGCGCAACCTCTTCCGGTTTGCGCAGTCAATCCCGCCTATGGCTTAGTCGGCCATCGTCACGTTGAAGGTGACCGTCTCGGCCGGCGTGGTCTTGCCCGGCGGGATGCTCTCGAACACCAGCGTTCCCGTGCCGGCCGACACACCCTTGAAGGTCCAGTTCTCCATGCCACCCACGCCCACCATGGTGTCGGTGGCGGTGCCAGTCTGGGTGTCCGGCACGTACTTGCTGCTCTCCAGATTGACGCCCGGGTCGCCCGCGGGAGTCATCTTCCACTGGTAGCCCGTGGTGGGGTTGCTCGCCAGTTGAATGACGAACGTCTCGCCCACCTGGGCCTTGATGGTGGTGTCGGCCTGGGTATAGGTGGCAGGAGCGCTGCTCTCGCCGCTGGTCACCTGGGCATCGCTCTCGCCGCAACCGGTGAGGGCCACGGCGCCGGTGGTGAGGGTGATGGCCGCGAGTGACGCAGCGGCGATACGGGCAAGGCGGGGTGCGTTCATGGGCCTCATCCTGCCATGTGCGCGAGGGCAGCGCGAAATCGGTTACCCACGGCATCCCACGAGTACTCGCGCTCCATGAACTCGCGCCCGCTCGCACCCATGCGATCCGCGAAGTCGTGGTCGGCCTCGTAGCGATCCATCGCCAGGGCAAATTCCCCGTAGTCGCCAAACATCAGGCCGCCGCCGGAGAGTGATGAGGTATCGGTCATCACCTCGCTGCCAGCCGCTGCAAGCGTGGGCCGCCCCTCGCGCCAGGCCTCCAGCAGCAGGTTGGACAGGCTCTCGTGTTCGCTGCCGTTAATCACACACAGCGCCCCGGCCACGATGTGCCGGCGTTCGTCATCGTCGAAGGTGCCCACCATGTCAACGGCCTCGCCGTACTCGGCCGGCGGGCTCCACGGCCCGTCGCCCACCAGCACCAGGCGCACATCGCTGCCCCGCTCAGCCTTCCAGCGGGTGAAGTACTCGGCCACCACGGGCACGCGCTTGGCCGGCTCCATGCGCCCGGCGTACAGCACATAGCGCCCGGTGGGGATTGGCGTGCTGATGGGCGGGCGATCCTCGATGTGGTATCCGGTGCCCACCACGGCGGAGCGCTGCACGGTGACCATGCGGCCCACCAGCTTGCGCTCGTTCACCGAGTTGAAGATGCAGCCCCGCACCGACGCCAGCACCGACCTGATGAGCTTGGCGTAGGCCGCGCCTTCGTCGTGAATACACGGGATGAGCACCATGCGCTCGGGGTTGGCCATGCTGGCCATCTGCACCATGCCGAACAGCGCGGGTGCCCCCACCATCAGGTCGTAGCCACGGCCCTCGTCGCGGATGAACCGCTGAAGGTCGGGCGACCAGACATCCGAGAAGAGCAGATCGCTCTCCTCGGTGGTGGTGAGGTGCCAGCCAGCCGCGCGCTTGGCCAGCAGTTCGTGGCGACGCGCCGGGTCGCGCGGGCCGGTGGCAAAGCGGTGCACGGTGACGTCGCCGTCCATCTCGGTGCCGGCGGGGAAGTCGTCGAGCCAGTCCACGTGGTACCTGGCGCAGGTGGTGGCCACGTGCACCTCGTCATCCGGGCCAATCCCATAGTGCGCGTAGCCACGCATCATCACCTCGGCACCGCCCACCACCTCGGGGCCGAATCTGGGGACGACGAACAGCAGCTTCACGGGTACCTATGCCCCGAGGGCCGCGCGCAGGCGGGCCGAGACGAAGTCGACGTCGTCATCGGTGAGGCGCCCATGGGTGGGCAGGCTGATGCTGCAGTCGCCAATCCAGTCGGCAACGGGGAACAACTCGGCCGGTGCCGGGTACATGGGCAGCCGGTGCAGGGGCGTGAAGCCCGGGCGGGTTTCGATGCCGTCGAGTGCCAGGTGCTCGCGAATACGGTCGCGCGCGGCCATGTTCGAGTTGCGAAGCACCACGGTGAACATCCAGTGCCCGTGTGCATGCCCGCCCGGAGTGGGTGGGATGTGCAGCAGGTGGTCCAGGTCGCCGAGGCGGTCCTCGTACCGGCGGCATACACGGGCGCGCTCGCCCAGGTGGTGCTCAATGCGCTCCATCTGCGCCAGGCCCACGGCCGCCTGCAGGTTGGTGAGCCGGTAGTTGAACCCGAGCACCGGGTGGAAGTAGGTGCGGTGTGGGTCCTGCCCCTGATCCCGGTACAGGCGGATCTTCGCGGCCAGCTCGGCGCTGTGGCATGTGACCATGCCGCCCTCGCCCGTGGTGAGGGTCTTGTTGCCGAAGAACGAAAACGTGGCGATGTCGCTGTGGCCACCCACGTGGGTGCCGCGAACGCGGGCGCCGATGGCCTCGGCGGCGTCCTCCACCACGATTGCTCCCTGGGGCAGTGCGTCGCGAAGCGCGGGGATGTCAACCGGCATGCCGTACAGGTCAACCGGGATGACGGCCTTTGTGCGCGGGGTGACCGCGGCGGCCACGGCCTGGGGGGTGACGTTGAGCGAGGTGGGGTCGGAATCCACCAGCACCACCGTGGCCCCCACGTACGACACGGCGTTGGCGCTGGCCACGTAGGTCATCGAGGGCACAATCACCTCGTCGCCGGGCCCGATGCCCTGCGCCACCAATGCCAG
>CAJAPZ010000042.1 GCA_903943955.1 uncultured Actinomycetes bacterium | reverse complement strand
GCCCGCGAACCGCGGCGGCGCTCCGGAGTTGCGACCACCACCACCTGATCGCACCCACTGATCCCCGCCGCACCCGCCACCGCCGAATCCACGACGACGCGGGCCGTCTCAGGCATCGTCCCCGAGCAGGCGATAGCCCAGGCCCCATACGTTGACGATGAACCGCTCGCCACCCGAGGCGTCGGCCAGCTTGCGACGCAGGCGTGACGCATGGCTGTCCACCGTTCGGGTGCGACCGGGTGAGACGTAGCCCCACACGTCGCGAAGCAGCTCGTGCTTGCTCACCACCCGCCTCGGGTCGCGGGCCAGAGCCGTCAGCAGGCCCATCTCCTTGGCCGAGAGATTGAGCGGATCACCATTTACCGTGACTCGCCTGGCACGCCGGTCGATGGTGAGCACGCCCACCCGCAGCGTGCCAGCGGTCCACTCCCCATCGGCACGCCGGATGAGGGCCCGCAGCCGGGCCAGTAACTCGACGTACGCAAATGGGGTTCCCACAACCTCATCGGCACCCCGCTCGAGGGCCCGCACTACCCGGTGGGGCTCGCGCGATCCGGATACCCCAAGTACCGGCATCGCCGAATCCCAGGGCTCCTCGGGGCCGCCGTCGCGGATCATGCCCACGGCATCCAGCCCGCCCGCCCCCGGCATGTCCAGATCGACGATCACCGCACTGGGGCATGAGTTGCGAAGCGCACCCCGTACCTCTTCGGGGTCAGCCGCCAGCAGCACCGTGAAGCGATCGGCCTGCAGGTCGGCGGGCAGACTGCCCGATGCGGGGCGGGGGCCCACCAGCAGCACCGATCGCTCGCTGATCTCAGTGGTCATTGCATCTCCTTCCGGTCAGTTCCCCAGGGCCTGATGCCCTGGGTGATCGGTAAACGCATGGGGTGCGCAGATGCTCCCCCCTCTCCCGCGCGCAATGTCCCTGCGAGCGGCAAAACGTTGCACCCGGGAAGCCTGATCGTGTCGCCGGGGCGCAACGCGGCCAGCACCCCGGTGCGCGCCTCCAGCACCACCCGGGCACCCCTCGCCGACGCGCCACGCCGAGGGAGGGGATCGACCACCCGCAGCACCGTGCCGTGCGCATCCACGAATGCCGCACCGATGCGTGCCCGCAGACCCAAGCCGTGAACCGCCCGGCAGGGCGCCAACACCAGAGCCTCATCACCGCCCGGGTCCGGCGTGCCGAGCATCCCCACCAGCCGCGACAGCACCCCCTCCGCCACGTACGTGCGGTGGGCAATCACCATTCCATCGCCCCTGCGAAGCGCCCCCACGGGGCGTGCGATCAGGTCAATGCGGAGCAGATGGGCCATGCCTCAAGGCTGGCCCCATCGTCGTAATGCGTGGCGCGCGGGATGTGGCGATTTGCGCACCCACCCGTGACGCACGACGCATCCGTCAGTCGTGCGGGCGAATACTCCCCTGCAGCGCAGCCATCGCCCGGGCGAACATGATCCCCATGGCGTCAGCGGCGTCGTCCACGGTGTCGACTGGCTTCATGGTGCTGAGCCCCGCAGCGGCCATCTGCACGGCCAGCGTGATGATCTGGAAGCGCTCAACCGGGGCGATCTGTCCGCCGCCCTCGGCCTGCACCTCTTCCATGGCCTCACGCTGGGCGCGCATCATCTCTTTGAGGCGCTCCTTGAACTCCTCCGATGCATCCTCGCCAAAGGCGAAGCCGAATGGGTTCTCGGGCGGCATGTCGTCACTCACAGGCGGATCTCCCGAAGCGGTGTGCGGCTGAACATGTGCACGGTATCGACAAAGCGCACCGTGCGCTCACGCAGGTCCATGAGGATGGAGTGCGTGCGGGCGCCGTCGCTGAAGTAGCGCACGCCCTTCAGCAGGTAGCCATCGGTGACGCCCGTGGCAAGAACGTACAGCGGGTCGGGCGCCAGGTCGCGGGCAGTGAGCACCCGGCTGGTGTCCTCGAGGCCGAATGGCTTGAGGCGCTCCAGTTGGGCATCGTCCTTGGGCCACATGCGGGCCTGGATCTCGCCGCCCAGACACTCGAGCGCGGCGGCGGTGATGACGCCCTCGGTGGACCCGCCGATACCCAGATACAGATGGTCGCCGGTGCCACGCACGGCGGCCGACATGCTGGCGGTGATGTCGCCGTCGGGGA
Organism: uncultured Actinomycetes bacterium; assembly: GCA_903943955.1. Taxonomy (GTDB): domain Bacteria; phylum Actinomycetota; class Thermoleophilia; order Miltoncostaeales; family Miltoncostaeaceae; genus SYFI01. The sequence continues at coordinate 21,680 of CAJAPZ010000042.1, read as the reverse complement.
TGAGCTTGATACGGGCCCCAAGGCCGCGGATCTCCTCAATCAATTCCTCGTGACGGGGGCGGTCGAGCACGATCACCGAGAGGTCGCGCACGCGGCGGTCGTAGCAGCGGGCCACCACGTCGAGTGTGTCGGCGATGGGTGCGGCGATATCCACGCGGCCCTTCGCGCCAGCACCCACGCACAGCTTTTGCATGTACATGTCGGGAGCGGCCATGACGCCGCCCGGGGCGCCGATGACACACACGGCGATGGCGCCGGCGTCGCCCCGGGACACAAGGTCGGTGCCCTCAAGCGGGTCAACGGCGATCTCGCACGGCATGCCGCCCGTGCCAAGCACCTCGCCCACGTACAGCTCAGGGGCCTCATCCTTCTCGCCCTCGCCGATGATGACCGTGCCCGTAATGGGCATGGCGCTGAACTCCTTGCGCATTGCGTCAACGGCAGCGCCGTCAGCGGCGTGGGGGTTGCCCTGGCCCACCCAGCGGGCCGACGCCAGCGCAGCCTGCTCCACAACCCTGAGGAAGTCCGTGGCCGGAACGATGCGGTGCCCCTCGAGCGACTCGGGCACCCGCGCGGGCACGTCGTTCGTGCTCATGCGCCCTGCTTGGCGAGCCGACCGGCGTGATCCTTGTTGAACTGGTCGATGCCACTCCCGGTGAGCGGGTGCTTGAGCATCTGATGGAACACCTTGGGTGGGATGGTGGCGATGTCCGCACCGATCCGCGCTGCCTCCATCACGTGGAGCGGGCTGCGGATCGACGCCGCCAGTACCTCGGTCTCGTACAGCGAGTTGGCAAAGCACTCCACGATCTCTCCGAGGTGGCCGAGGCCGTCCTCGGAGATGTCGTCGTAGCGCCCCAGGAACGGCGACACAAATGCGGCGCCGGCCGATGCGGCGAGCATCGCCTGACTGGCTGTGAAGCACAGCGTCATGTTGACCCGGATGCCGTCCTTTGCCAGCGCCGACGTGGCGCTGAGGCCCTCGGCACAGGTGGGCAGCTTCACCACGATGTTCGGGTGGATGGCGGCGAGCCGCTTGCCCTCAGAGATCATGGTGGGAACATCGTTGGCCACGACCTCGGCTGAGATGGGCCCGTCAACCAACTCGCAGATGCGGCGGTAGATGGAATCCTCATCGCCCTCAACCTGCGAGAGCAACGTCGGGTTGGTGGTCACGCCGGCGAGAACACCCCAGGAGGCGATCTCCTCGATGTCCTGCAGGCTGGCGGTGTCGATAAAAAGCTTCACTCAGTGCCCTCCGGGGCTTGCCATTGGCTGTGTTCGAGGCTACCAGCCGACGTCGGGGCCAATTCGTCCCCAATTCAGGTGACTCAGCGCCTGAGCACCCCAACGCCCCAGCCGATCGCGCCGATGAGGAGAAGTCCTCCTCCGACCCAGAGTGCGATGGCGAGCCCCAGACCATCACCACTGGTCACCACGCCGTCGCCCGTGTACCCGCGCGGATATACATAGGTGAATCCCACAGCCCACACGGCTGGCACGCCGCGCAACTGCGTCATCCCCCCGGCAGCAGTGACGGGAGTGGGCCTGCCGCTGGCAATAGAGCCGGCCCATGGAACGTTGCGGGCCACGACACGCCCACCCATCTGCACATCGCCCGTCCACATCTCGCTGCAGCCCATCGGCCCGTAGCGCTGGTTGCTGGAACATGCGCGAGACGTACGTCCGATGAAGACCGCGGGCTTGCCACCAGCCGCAATGGGATCGCTCGACTGGTTCGCCGTGCGGAGTGCGGCCCAGCCACCAGCGAGCAGCACCACGGCTGCGATCAGCAGGCCCAGCGGGGCCAGCAGCGCGCGCACCTTCATGCTGCCACCTCGTCGGGAACGACCGCGAGGCGGTGCGTGCGTGCGCCGCGGGCCACGAGGAGGACGCCGGAAATGACGAGGAGGGACAAACCACCCACACCGTAAGCGTACGCGGGATCGACGCATGACTAGGGTGGCGGACGTGCTTGCCCGCCTTCGCATTCCCATGCTCGTATTCGTCGCCGGCGGCGCGACGTTGGCGGCCGAGCTGACCGGCGCACGCCTGCTCGCACCGTGGTTTGGCGCAAGCAACCTCGTGTGGGCCAACGTCATCGGGCTCACCCTCTTGTATCTGTCGCTGGGCTACTGGCTGGGCGGCAAGCTGGCCGACCGGTATCCCACCGAACGGGCGCTCGGCATCACGGTCGTCATTGCCGCGGCGTCGCTGGCCATCCTTCCCATCGCCCTCACGCCAATCTTCAGCGCTGCGCAGTCGGCGTTTGCCGACCTCTCGGCGGGTGCGTTTGTGGCGTCGTTCGTGGGCACCATGCTCATGTTCCTGGTGCCCATCACGCTGCTCGGCATGGTTGCCCCGTGGGCAATTCGCCTGTCGGTCACCACCGTGGAGACCGCGGGTTCGGTGTCGGGTCGTCTGTATGCGATCTCCACGGTGGGGAGCATTCTCGGCACGTTCCTGCCAGTGCTCGTGATCATCCCCGCCATTGGTACCCGGCTCACGCTCATCCTCATCGCCGGAGTGCTGGCGCTGGCAGCCGTACCGCTCATCGGCATACGGGCCGTGGTTGCCCCCATCGTCATCCTCGCATTGCTCGCCGTACCGGTTGGGTCAATCAAGGATGCTCCGGGCGAGACGGTGCTGTTTGAGGGCGAGTCGCCATACCAGTTCGTGCAGGTGTCAGAGACGCCAACTGGTGAGCGCATACTCAGGCTCAACGAGGGCTGGGCCCTGCACTCAGTGCTGCCCGCCAGCCGCTCGGCCCTGACCGGTGGCTATTGGGATGCCTTCACGGCGCTTCCCGTCATTACTGGCAGCCCCGATGGGCGGCTCGCGATTCTGGGCAATGCCGGCGGAAGCATTGCCCGGGCATACCGCATGATCTGGCCGAAGGTGCCAGTAGATGGCGTAGAGATCGACCCGCTGGTGAGCGAGGTGGGGTCGAAGTTCCTCGACATGGATGGCCCCAACCTCACCGTGCACGAGGCCGATGCACGCTTCTGGCTCTCGGGCGACCGCGGTCCATTTGCGGCCATCGTGGTGGATGCCTACCGCCAGCCGTACATCCCCTTTCACCTAGCCACCGTGGAGTTCTTCGAGCAGGCCCGCGACCGGCTCACCCCCACCGGCGTGGTGGCCATCAACGTGGGCGCGCCGCCGGGTGACGATGAGGTGGTGCGGTCTATCGGCGCAACCATGCGCACCGTGTTTCCCGCGGTGATGGAGGCACGCTACGAAGAGTTCAACAGCGTGCTGATCGGCTTTCGCGACCCCGTCACCGCCGTGCGCGCAAAGGCCGCACTCGCGGCAGCCTCAGGCGCCGGGTCGCCCGCCGCGCACAAGCTGGGTGGCCTGCTGCACTTTGTGCCACCGGGCGGTGGACAGGTGCTCACCGACGACAACGCCCCGGTGGAGCAGATGACCGATGGTGCAATCCTCGATTACCTCAATCAGGGCACCCCGGGGCTGTAGCGAAGTAACCCCGGTGAAACGCCGGAGCCCCAAATCGGTCGTTCAGGCTTACGGTTCTGTTCATGGCCATATCGCGAATCGCGAGTATCACCGTCCCGGTCACCAATCACGACCGGGCTGTGAGTCTGTACCGGGACGTACTTGGGTTCTCGGTCATCAACGACCGCACCACCAGTGAGCGCGGACGCGAGCTGCACATGACGGCTCCCGGGGGTGGCGCGGCCATCATCCTGGTGTCGGCGTCGGAACAGCACCGGGCCGGTTCCACCCACGGCGGGGCGCTTCAGGTGCGCGACATGCTGGATGCCGTTGAGCGTCTGGCGTACGCCGGCATCAACGTCACCATCACCGTGCGCCACCTCAATACCGAAGCCGGTGTGTGGGCAGAGTTCCACGATCACGATGGCAACTCGTGGATGCTCTGGCAGCCCGCCGAGCATCCCTTCGCTCTCATCGCCGCGTAGCCACACCCCGCAGGGCCGCACACACTCCCCGGGGGCGGATCAGCCGGGTGTGCGGGAAAGCCGGGTGTCCTCCAGGCCCTCCCAGCGGGCACGGATACCCGTGGGGGCCACGCGCTCCACGCGCACCTCAGCAGCCACGCCGACACCGGCCAGCGCCTCGCGCGCGGCGGCGGCCACATCGCTCGCCTTCAGGGCCTCAACCCACAGCAGCATGCTGGGGCCTGAACCCGACACGGTCACGCCCAGAAGTCCGGTGATCGTCAATGCCTTCAGCGCGCCGAGCCCCGGGCACAACGGGCCACGAAATGGCTCATGAAGGCGGTCCTGCATGAGGAACTCCGGGATCTCATCGAGGTAGCCGCGCTCAAGCGTGAGCAGTAATCCGGCGGTGGCAGAGATGCCGTTGGCGGCATCGGCAATAGGCACCTGTTGGGGCATTGCACCACGGGCCTCGTCCGTGAACACCTTCACCTCGGGAATGACCACCACCAGCGCAAGACCATCGGGCGGCTGTATACGCAGCGCACGGGGACCGGGAACCAGCGCGGTGATGCCGCCGTCCAGACAGGCAGCGGCGTTATCGCCGTGCCCCTCAAACTCGATTGCGCGGGCCAGGATGTCGCTGGGCGACCAGCGAAGGTGCCCCAGGGCATTGGCGGCTACCAGACCGGCGCACACAGCGGCGGCGGATGATCCGAGGCCACGTCCAAACGGGATGCGGTTGTGGCAGGTGATCTCAAGGCCGTCAAGGCTGTCGATGCCACTGGCAAGCGCCCTGCAGAAGAGGTTGTCGGCGTTCTCGGGCACCTCGCCGGCGCCCTGGCCAGTCACGTGCACCACGAGCGGGCCATCGCGGCGCACGATGAGCACCTCGTTTGACAGGTCGATGGCCAGTGCCAGCACGTCGAAGCCCGGGCCCAGGTTGGCGGATGTCGCCGGGGCCACGATGGTGAGCACTTCCTGATCAGCCATACAGCGCCTGCTCTGCGGCGGCGAAGCTGGCGGGGATTTCGATGACCTGTCCGCTCTGGGCGATTGCGGTGTCGGGATCCTTCAGGCCGTTGCCGGTGAGCACGCACACCACGCGCTCGCCCGCCGTCAGCCTGCCAGCAGCATGTGCCTTGATAAGACCCGCCACGCTGGACGCCGACGACGGTTCGCAGAACACGCCCTCGCTTACGGCCAGCATGCGGTACGCAGCGAGGATCTCATCGTCGGTGACGCTGTCCACCTGACCGCCGGAGTCGCGCATGGCATCCATTGCCTGGTCACCACGCACCGGGTCGCCAATGCGAATGGCCGTGGCCACGGTGTCGGGGTTCTTCACCACCGCGCCAGTCACCAGCGGGGCCGAGCCCGCGGCCTGAAATCCCATGAGGCGGGGCAGGCGCTCTGCCTTGCCCAGACCATGGAATTGCTGAAAGCCCATCCAGTAGGCCGAGATGTTGCCGGCATTACCCACCGGGATGCCCAGCACGTCGGGGGCATCGCCGAGGGCGTCAATCACCTCGAAGGCAGCAGTCTTCTGGCCCTCAAGGCGGTATGGGTTAAGAGAGTTGACCAGAGCGATGGGGTGCGTGTCGCTTATCTCACGAACCAGGCGCAGGGCGTCGTCAAAGTTGCCATCGACCGCCAGCACCTTCGCGCCGTAGATGAGCGCCTGCGCCAGCTTGCCGAGTGCGATCTTGCCGCCCGGGATGATGACCGCGCAGGTGAGGCCGGCGCGGGCGGCGTAGGCGGCCGCGGCAGCGGAGGTATTGCCGGTGCTCGCGCAGATGACGGCGGTGGCGCCATCCTCCACGGCCTTGGAGATGGCAAGGGTCATACCGCGGTCTTTGAATGAACCGGTGGGGTTGAGCCCCTCGAGTTTTACGTAGATGTCGAGCTCGAGACACGCCGACAGCTTGGCGAGCGGCACCAGCGGCGTGGAGCCCTCCCCCATGCTGATCACCGGGGTGGCGTCGCTTACCGGCAGATACTCGCGGTAGCGCTCAATGAGCGGCAGGTTGCGCTGCACGGTGATCACGCAGATGCCTGCCCGTCACCCACCACATGGATGAGCACGGGCTCGTCACGCACCTCGGGCAGTGCACGCAGGGCAGCCATGGCCTCGGTAACCCGCGACTCCGGGCCGCGGTGCAGGATCATCACCAAGCGCGCGGCCTCGCCCTCACCGCGCTGCAGCACCGTAAGTATCGACACCCCGCTGTCGCTGAGTACCGACGACACGCGGGCGAGCACGCCCGGCTTGTCGGCAACGTCGATGCGCAGGTAGAAGGCGCTATCGAGCGACCCATCCTGTGCCATCGGGCGCCCGGCATCCACGAGGGCGCCACCCAGAAATGATCCGGGATTGCTGCCGAGAATGGAGAGCACATCGCTCACCACGGCTGACGCCGTCTCGGTACCACCGGCGCCAGGGCCCACAAGCATGATCTGACGCACTATCGACGACTCAAGAAGCACCGCGTTGTCGGCGCCGTTGATGGCGGCCAACGGGTGATCGCCGGGCACAAGCGCCGGGTGCACGCGCACCGACACCGCACCGTCAACAAGGCGCGCGACGCCCAGCAACTTGGTAACGAACCCGAGCTCGTGGGCGATGTCAACGTCATCGCCCTGCAGCTGATCGATGCCCACGTGCGGCACGTCGTCAATCGACACGCGGGTGTGAAACGCGATGGACGACAGGATGGCCATCTTGGCCGCCGCGTCGCCACCGCCGACGTCCTCGGTGGGATCGGCCTCGGCGTAGCCGAGATCCTGCGCCTGCGTGAGCGCCTCGGCATAGGCCATGCCGCTCTTACGCATCTCGGTGAGGATGTAATTGGTGGTGCCGTTGACGATGCCCATGACCGACTCGATCTCGGCGGCCAGCAGCGACTCGCGCAGCACCTTGATGACGGGGATCGCCGCGCACACCGACGCCTCAAACCGCAGTTCGCTGCCACCCTCTTCGGCAGCGGCCAGAAGCTCAGGGGCATGCCGTGCCAGCAGCTGCTTGTTGGCGGTCACCACCGAGGTACCGCTGCGAAGCGCCTGAACAAGCCACTCGCGGGTGGGATCCACACCGCCCATCACCTCGATGATGATGTCCACGTCGGGGTTTCCCAGCACGGCCTGCGGGTCGGTGGTGATGGACGACGGGTCGATACCGGGGCGGCCCAGCGAGGCGTCACGCACCAGCACGGGGCCCATCTCGATTCGGTGGCCGGTTGCGCGCTCGATGGTGTGAGCGGTGTCGCGGATGATTCGCGCCACGCCCTGCCCCACCGTGCCGCCACCCAGCATGCCGATACGCACGATGTCGCTCATGCGTCCCTCGAGACGAGCTCGCCGTAGGTCTCACGGCGTACCACCACGGTGGCCTCACCGTTCTCCACAAACACCACGGCGGGGCGGGTGACGCCGTTGTAGTTGCTGGCCATTGCCACACCGTAGGCGCCAGTGGCGGGGAGGCACACCAGATTGCCGGCCTCAAGGTGCGGCAGGTCGATCTCCTTGATGAGCACGTCGCCGCTTTCGCAGTGCTTGCCCACCAGGCGCACGTGCTCGGAGGCCTCGGCCTCGGGGCGCTCGGGAAGGATGGCCTCATATACCGCCCCGTAGAGCATGGGGCGCATGAGGTCGCTCATGCCGCCATCCACCGCCACGTATCGGCGCACGCCGGGGATGTCCTTGGTACCGGTCACGCGGTACACGGTGACACCTGCGCGGCCCACGATGCTGCGGCCGGGCTCCACCATCACGCGCGGGCGCTCGAGGCCAGCGGCGTCCCACTCGGCGAACACGGCCTCCATCACGGTGTCGGCGTAGGCCTCAACCGACGGCGGATCGTCGGCGCGGCCGTAGGCGATGCCGAGGCCACCACCCATATCCATGATGTCCAGGCCGTCGCGGCCGACCTCCTTCACGAAGGCGGCGAGCAGTTGCGCGGCCACCGGGTACGCACCGATCTCGAAGATCTGGGATCCGATGTGGCAGTGCAGGCCCACGATGTTGACGTGCGTGGCGGTACGGCACGCAGCCACCGCGGCGGCGGCGAGACCGCCCTCCAGAGAGAAACCAAACTTACTGTCGAGCTGACCGGTGGAGATGTACTCGTGGGTGGAGGGCTTGACGCCCGGGGTCACCCGGATGAGCACGTCCTGCACCACTCCACGCTCACCGGCAATGTGGTTGAGCAGGGCAATCTCGTCAAGGCTGTCGCATACCAAAAGCCCGACGCGGGCTTCGAGGGCCTCGTTGATCTCTCTGGCGTCCTTCGCATTGCCGTGCATCACGATCTTCTGCGGCGGAAACCCAGCGTGCAGCGCCATGAATAGCTCACCGCCCGAGGCGACGTCCACGCGCAGGTCCTCCTCATGCACCATGCGAAGCACCGCCTGGGCCCAGAAGGCCTTGCTGGCGTAGATCACCTCGGCGTGCGGGTCGTGTGCACGAAAGGCCTGCAAATAGCGCTGCATGGTGTCGCGAAGCGCCCCGGCGTCGTAGACCACAAGCGGGGTTCCGTGCTCCTCGGCCAGCGCGACCAGGTCGCATCCACCAATAGACAGATGGCCGTCGGCAGTGGTGGCCGCAGAGGGCGGCAGGACGTGAGAAAGTGGCTGCATAAGCCGCAGGACGCTAGCAAAGGCGGCACACCGGGACGGGCACGCCACGGCGGTACGCTAGCCCCCTCATGCCCCATGCCGCCGAGCAGATCATCATTACATCGCGCGACGGCCTCGCCATCAGCGCGCTCCTCATACCCGGGACCGCCGACGCGCCCGGTGTGGTGGTGCTGCATGGCGCCGGCAGCTGCAAGGAGAACCATCTCGACTTTGCCGAGCGCGTTGCCGATGCCGGCATGTGGGCACTGGTGCCAGATCTGCGCGGGCACGGTGATACTGGCGGCGCGATGGATGCCGGAATGCCGGGTGACGCATTGGCCTGCCTGGACGAACTCCGCGTCCGTGGCGCGGGAGCATTGGCCCTGCGGGGGTCATCCATGGGTGGGTTTCTGGCCCTGAATGCGGCAGTGGCTCACCCCGGGGTGCGGGCCGTGGTGGCAATCTGCCCCGCCCAGGCCGACTCACTGGCCCGCCTGTTCGGGCAGGACTGGCCCCGTGCCCTCCCCCTCCACGACGCCGTGTGGCGCACCGACGGCGTGGCCAGGGGCTTCTGGCATGCACGGGGCGACGAGACCGTGCCATGGAGCGAGACGTTGCGTCTGTACTCCCGCGCGCAGCAGCCGAAGCACCTGCGGGTGAAAATGAGAGGCGACCACCGAAGCCTGCAGCACGACCCCAACGTGCAGGCCGACACCATCCAATTCCTCCTCGAACACCTTCACGCGTAACCCCCAGTGATGCCCCCGCCCACGGGGTCAGACCCCGGTGGGGGTCAGTCCCCGGTGGGGGTCAGTCCCCGGTGGGGGTCAGTCGCTGTGTCAAGAGTCGCGCGGGGGGTTAGGAACCGCACGAAATCACGCTCCGAAGCCAGATTTCGTGCGGGGGTGGGCCTTCGGGCGGGGACAGTCCCCGCGTCAGAAGTCGCGCGGGGGGTTGCGGAAGTCGCGCGGTTGGGGTCAGTCCCCGGTGGGGGTCAGTCGCTGTGTCATAAGGCGCGCGAGGGGTGGCGGGGGTGAGAAGCCCTGCAAAAAAGCGTGAGGGCCTGAGTGCGGAATGGTCCGCGCCCAGGCCCTCAAGACGGTGACGGCAGTGGAGTTGCGAGGGAGCGAGGTTGCTCGGCCCCCCGGCTGCAGCTGCTCATCAGGGGAGTCGCTCCCTAGCTACCGCCACCTGCGCAACTATGGTCAACGATTATTTGGACCACCTCCTTTCAGCGTTAGAGGTGATACTAGGACTCGTTGAGGACGTCTCGCAGTGCGTTCAGCGCGTTCGTAAGCTCGTCGCCCGTGATCACCAGCGGCGGAAGGAACCTGACGGTGGTGGCGCTGGTGTTATTCACCAGGAACCCACGCTCCAGCATCGCCAGCACCACATCGGCCCCGCGGGGCTCAGCAAGCTCGATTGCGCACATCAGGCCACGACCACGGGCCTCAATCGCCAGGCCATCGTCTACCAGCCCCTGAAGGCCAGCGCGGAAGCACGCCCCCTCTGTGCGCACATGCTGCTGCAACGCCGGGTCACTCAGCACCTTGGCGGCGGCCAGTGCCGACGCGCATGCAAGCGGGCTGCCCGCGAATGTTGACCCGTGATCGCCCGGCTGGAACACCGCGTCAATGCCCGGCCTCGCCGTGACTGCTCCAATTGGGAACCCGCCGCCGAGGCTCTTGGCCAGACACATCACGTCGGGCTCGATTCCCGCGTCCTGATACGCGTAGAGCGGCCCGGTGCGCGACATACCCGTCTGGATCTCATCGACGATCAGCAGGGCGCCGTGCTCGTCGGCCAACTGACGCGCCAGCCGTACGAAGTCGTCGTCGAGCGGATACACGCCGCACTCGCCCTGCACGATCTCAATGGCGATGGCGCAGGTCTTCTTGCTCACCGCCGCGCGCAGGGCGTCCTTGTCGTTACGCGGCACGTACCGCGTACCCGGCATCAGCGGCTTGAAGGCCTGCTGCTTACCCGGCTGTCCGGTGAGCGCCAACGCTCCCATGGTGCGCCCGTGAAAGCTTTCCTCAAGCGACACGAACTCGGTGCGGTCAGGGCCACCGTGCTTCCTCGCCAACTTGATGGCGGCCTCCGCTGCCTCGGCGCCGGAGTTGCAGAAGAACACCCGCCCGCCCATGGAGGTGTCGCGGATCCACTCCGCAAGCTCCACCATGGGCTCGGTGTAATAGAGGTTGGAGGTGTTGATGAGCGTGCCGGCCTGCTCGCGGATGGCCGCCACCACATCGGGGTGGCAGTGCCCGGCGTTGATCATCGAGATGCCCGACATCAGGTCGAGGTATCCGCGGCCCTCGGGGTCGAAGAGCCACGCGCCCTCGCCCCGCACAAACTCCACGGGGTAGCGCCCATAGTTACTCATGAGCGCCGCCTGCTCGCGCGCAATCATCTCCGGGCGGATCACGCCCGGGTGACCATCGTGCCGAGACCCTCCGCGGTGAACAGCTCCATGATCACCGAGTGCGGCACACGGCCGTCAACAATCTGCGCGGCCTCCACCCCACCCTTCAGGGCGTCACACACGGCCGACAGCTTGGGGATCATCCCCTTATCAACGTCGCCCGCCTCAAGCATTGCCTCGATGTCGACCAGCGAACACCGCCCGATGAGCGTGCTCTTGTCGTCAAAGTCTTCGTACACGCCCTCGACATCAGTGAGGAAGATGACCCTTCGGGCGCCCAGTGCCTTGGCAAGCGCACCGGCCACCGTGTCGGCATTGATGTTGTAGCTCTGCCCCTGTACATCAACGCCCACAGACGCGACCACGGGAACGAACCGCCCCAGATCGCTCAAGATGTCGGGGTTGATACGGGCAACGTCGCCCACAAAGCCCAGGTCACCGCTCTCGCTGGTGGCCTTCCTGGCCTCAATCAAACGGCCGTCATCGCCGGAGAGGCCCACGGCCTCAATGCCAGCCACGTGCAGCTGGGCCACGATCTCCTTGTTGATCTTGCCGATGAGCACCATCTTCACGAGCTCCATGGTGGGCTCATCGGTGACCCGGAGGCCATCCACGAAGTTGACGTCAAGCCCCAGACGCTCGGAGTACTTGCTGATGTCGGGGCCGCCGCCGTGCACCACCACGGGGTTGAGACCCACGAGTTTGAGCAGCGCGATGTCGCGCGCGAATGATGCCTTGAGCTCCGGCTTGGTCATCGCCGCGCCGCCGTACTTCACCACCACCGTGGCCCCGGCGAACTGCTGGATAAACGGCAGGGCCTCAAGCAGCACGGCTGCCCGTGCCTCAACCTCGGCCCGTTCCGGAAGATGGTCTCTGCGGCTCGTCTTGCCCATAGATGCGGCAAGGTATCAGCAGGTTCTGCCCAGCCCCTGCTCGCAGCGACATTTCGCAATGCCGCTCCCACAGCCGACCGTCTTAGGCTGCAGTCGGCGCCGGGCCGTCGTCGTCAGCCGCGTATGGATATCTCGCAACCAATTTTAAGTCGTCCGCCGCGACCGAGTTGCAGTCAATCGTGTTACCGAAGGCGTCAAACCATTCGACGATCGGCGACGGCGTTCCCTCAAGCTCCATCACCACACCCTCCGTCCCGGCGGGAATCGGAGGCGCGGGCCAAGGGTCGTCGGGACCAGTGGACGACGCCGGGATGGCGGTTAGAAGCCGAACCTGATCGAACATCGAGAAGTTCATGGTCGAATCCTAGCGCCGGTCCTGCGCGCAGCCGGGTACGCGGTGACGAAGCGTGGTGTCGACTCTCCGATGAGTACACACCATATGGTGAGGAGAACCATCTGACGGTCGTTCTGCCCCACGAATGCGCCACGGACCTCGTAGTTCGTGCCGCCAACCCTCCGGACGGGTCGCGCGCTCACGACCATGCAGTTGTTCGCATGAGCGATCAGGGATGACCGAAGAAGTGCCGAGTCCGTGAAACCAAGCACCCCGACGAAGAGCCACGACTTATCGGCGTCCCTCCGGCGCGGGTCGCGGTCGTGGCGGCGTGCGCGATCAAGCAGGAAGTCGAGCTTGCGCTCGTGCACCTCTGCGCGCCGCCAGTCAGGATCATCGATTCGCACACGGCGACGCTATGCCGCCCCGGCGCACCAATGGCCCACGCACCGTGCCAGTCGTGTGCTTTACGTGCGGTAGTCGGCGTTCACGGACACGTACCCGTGCCCGAGATCGCTGGCGAACAGTTCCGCGCGCCCATCGCCGCGTCCAAGGCCCACCTGGATCTCGTACTCCGGGCGCGCCATCACCTCGTCAATCCCCTGACCGTCGGGCAGCACGCCGTCAAAGCGCAGGGTGAAGTCCACACGGCCACCGGTGAGCGCGAGCGCCTGACCCACGGCCTGGCTGACCCGGCCCCAATTGGCGTCGCGGCCGTACACCGCGGTGCGCACCAGCGCGCTCTCGCCAACGGCCCGCACCACCCGCTCGGCCTCTTCGTCGTCCAGCGCCCCGTCCACCACCACGCGCACTGCATGCTCGGCGCCCTCGCCATCCTTCACCATGAGAATCGCGAGGTACCGGCAGATGGCAGAGAGCGCATTGGCGAACAACGCGAGGTCGTCGCCCTCGATGGGCGGGCCCTCCCCATTCGCGATCACCAGCAGCGTGTCGCTGGGGCTCATCTGGCCGTCAACTGAGATGCGGTTGAAGCCACTGCCCGCCGCCGCCCGCGTTGCAGCGAGCAGGTCGTCGGGAAGCACACAGGCATCGGTGGTGACGTACGCCAGCATCGTGGCCATGTCGGGGCGGATCATCCCCGCGCCCTTGGCAGCGGCGCCGATGGTCACCTCGCCAGAGGTGAGCGCCAGTCGAAAGGTGCCGCCCTTCGCGAAGGCATCGGTGGTGCGGATAGCCTCGCCGAAGTCCGTGCCTCCGTCGGAGGTGAGTGCCGCAGCAGCCGAATCCATGCCGGCCGTGAGCAACTTCATGGGCAGACGCTCGCCGATGACCCCCGTCGAGCACACAGCGAGGCTGCCGGTGGGCACCCGGGCCGCGGCGGCGGCGGTCTCCCCCATCACGCGGGCATCCGCAATTCCCTGCTCGCCCGTTGCCGCATTGGCGCAGCCGCTGTTCACCACCACGCCACGCAGGCCACCGGGGTGGAGCGTGCGTGTGTAGATCACCGCCGCAGATGGCAGGGCGCTCGGGGTGTCGACGATGGCCGACGCCGTGGGCCGGTCGCTCACCAATAGCCCGAGGTCGAGCAGGCCCTCACCCTTCAGCCCGGCGGCGACGCCTGCCGCACGAAAGCCCTCGGGCGACGTGACGCCTGTGCCCTCCACCCTCGTGAGGCCCTCAGGCGCGCCGATCCAATCGGTGCGCAGAACCGGAGCCCAGTCGGTCAGAGGAGCCCCTCGGTCTCGGGCCGGCCGGCCATGAGGTTGAGGTTCTGCACAGCCTGACCGGCGGCGCCCTTCATCAGGTTGTCAATCACCCCGAACGCAATGAGGCGACCGGATGCCTGGTCAACCATTGGGCACACCTGCGCAAAGTTGTTGTGCTGCACCGCGTGCATGCCGGGCGGACTCTCCACCACCTCCACAAACGGATGCCCGTCGTAGAAGTCGACGTAGGCCTTCGTCAGTTCAGCCTGCGTCGGGGCATCCCCAGTGAACCGCGCGTAGGCGGATGCCAGCAGCCCGCGGTCAACCGGCACCAGATGCGGGGTGAACACCGCATCGGCACCCATCTGCTGGGCGATCTCGGGTGTGTGCCGGTGATTCAGCACCTTGTATGCACGCACGCTGTCGGCCACCGAGCAGTAGTGCACGTCGGGGCTGGGCGTCTTTCCCGCTCCGCTCACGCCGCTCTTGGCGTCGATCACGATGTCGGTGATGCGGCCCTTCATGGGCAGCAGCGCCAGCAGTGACGCCGTGGGATAGCAGCCCGGGTTGGCCACAATGCGCGCGCTTCCGATGGCCTGGCGGTTGATCTCGGGCAGCCCGTACACAGCCTCGGCCAGCAGGTCGGGACGCGGGTGCTCAAAGCCGTACCACTGCGGGTAGGCGGCCGGATCGGTGAGGCGGTGGTCGGCCGAGACATCCACCACCCGCACGCCGCGGTCAACCAGTTCGCTCACCACGGCCGCAGCCTCGGCGTGCGGGTAACACACCGCGGCGAAGTCGCCTGCAGCCACACCGTCCAGATCGAACTCCTGCAGTACCGCATCAATCCGGTACTCGGGCGCCACGTCGGCAATGCGCTTGCCGGCGTCGGCGCGGGCGGTCACCTGACCCAGAGTGAAGTGCGGGTGGGCGTCCACCAGCGCCGCCAATTGCGCACCGGCGTAGCCAGCGGCACCAATGACGTGCACGGTGGTCATGAGCGCAGCTCGGCTCCGACCGCCTCACGGAGGGCGGTCACAGCGCGATCCGTGACGGCGTCGATCTCATCGTCGGTGAGGGTACGCCCGGGGTCGGCGATGTGCGCACGCACGGCAAGGCTCACGTGCCCTTCGGGCACCTGATCACCGTCGTAGTGGTCAAACACCTCGACGTCACGCACCAGCTCGCCACCGGCCTCGCGCACCACCTCAAGCACCCGCGATGCCGGCACCGAGTCGGGCACGATCACCGCGAGGTCGCGGGTCGATACGGGCACCGAAATGAGGTCGACGTACTTACGGGGCTCAACCGGACGCTGCTTGGCGAGGTCGGCAATCCACAGGGTCACCATCACCACTGGGCCCTTCACATCAAATGCCTGCAGCACCGCGGGGTGCACCTCGCCGGCGATGCCGATGCGGTGGCCATGTGCCGTGATGCGCGCCTGACGCACGGGGTGTAGAAAGGGCTCCTCGGCGCCGGGCGCGGAATCGGCCTCAATGCCGGCCGCGCGTGCGAGCGCGATGCCGAGGCCCGTGGCGGACCACACGTCAACGTCCTCAGGCGACTGCCGCCAGCCGCGGGCACCCGGGGCACCAAACAGCAGGGCGGTGATCTCCTCGGGCTCGTCGGCCAGGCCGTCGGCGGCGGGGATGTAGATGCGCCCCACCTCGAAGATGCCGCCATCGCGGTGCTGGTGACTCTGGTTGCGCGCAACCGCGCGCAGCAGGCCCGGCAGCAGCGACCGGCGCATCACGGCCATCTCGTCTGACAACGCGTTGGAGATACGGACCACGTTCCGCACTGAGTCGTCAGCCGGGATACCCAGACGGTCGAGATCGGCTTCGGGCACGAAGCGGTACGAGATGGCCTCCGATAGGCCCAGGTCAGCGGCGCGACGGGCCAACTGGCGAACGATGGTCTGCTCAGGGGTGAGGCGCGCCCGGGCGGTCACCCGCGGCAGCACCGCCTTGATCTGGTCAAACCCATGGATGCGCCCAACCTCTTCGATGAGGTCGATCTCGCGCTGCAGGTCGGCCACGCGGTGCCAGGGCACTGTCACGGTGTGGGCATCTGCTCCACGATCGACGGCGCAGCCGAGGCGCTCCAGCGTGACGGCGCTCTCGTCGGCAGTGATGTCCACGCCCAGGATGTGCCCCACCCGCTGGTGGCGCAGGGTAATGACCGGCGCCGCGGGTGATGGCTCGTGGGCATCCAGTACACCGGGCACCAGCTTGGCACCGGCAAGGTCGGTGAGCAGGCGGCAGGCCAGCGCCATGGCGTACGGCGGCAACTCGCGGGGCTGCCCCTTCTCAAACCGGGCGCTCGACTCGGTGCGAAGGCCCAGGCCAAGCGAGGTGCGGATGATGTTGGGACCATCGAAGGTGGCGGCCTCAAGCAGCACGCGTGTCGTGGTGTCCGACACCTCAGCGAACTCGGCTCCGAAGATGCCGGCGATCACTGCAGGCTTCCCGGCGTCGGCGATCACCAAGTTGTCGGTGCCAAGCGTGCGCTCCTGGCCATCGAGCGTGACGATCTTCTCGCCGTCGGTGGCCCGGCGCACCACGATTGCGGGGCCGGCCAGCTGGTCGAGGTCAAAGGCGTGCAGCGGCTGGGCGGTGAGCAGCATCACGTAATTAGTGATGTCCACCACGTTGTTGATGCTGCGCATGCCGGCGGCCTCAAGGCGGCGCGCCATCCACTCGGGCGACGGGCCTACCCTGACGTCAAGCAGCACCCGGGCCATGTAGCGCGGGCACAGATCGGCAGCCTCAACCGTGAGCGACACGTAATCGCCCACCTCACCCGGGCCGTCCTCGGCCGGGAGGGTGGCGTCGAGCGCCAGAAGCGCCTCGCCCGTGATGGTGTGCACCTCGCGCGCGATGCCGTAAATGCCCTGGCAGTCGCCACGGTTGGGCGTGAGCTCGAGCTCGAGCACGGTGCCCGGCGACGGCAGGGCGTCAAGAATGGGAGTGCCGGCCACGAGATCATCCGGCAACACAAGGATGCCGTCGCTCTCGTCGGCCAGCTCAAGCTCGGTGGCCGAGCACACCATGCCGAGGCTCTCCACCCCGCGCAGTTTGGCCTTGCCCAGCTTCTGGCCGCCGGGCATCACGGCACCCGGAATTGCCACGGCCACGGTCTGACCGGCGGCCACGTTGGGTGCGCCGCACACGATCTGCCGGGGCTCGTCGTGTCCGGTGTCAATGCTCAGTACATGCAGGCGATCGGCGTCGGGATGCTGATCGCAGGTGAGCACCTTGCCCACAAGGAACGACTCGCGGTTGCCCGGCGTATCGGCGATACCGCGGGTAATCACCTTCTCAACGGCGGTACCGGTGGCCGTGAGGCGCTCGGCGATCTGCTCGTCGGTAAGCGATGTGGCGATCTGCTCGCGCAGCCACTCGAGGGGCAACTTCATGAGAACTGCTCCAGAAAGCGAAGGTCGCCCTCGTAGAGCAACCGGATGTCGCTGATCTGATGACGGATCATGGCGATGCGGTCGAGCCCGAACCCGAAGGCGAAGCCGGTCCAGCGCTCGGGGTCGTAGCCCACGTTGGCGAACACGTTCGGGTCGACCATTCCGGCACCGGCGACCTCGAGCCAGTCGGTACGCCCATGGCGGTCGGTCCAGGCCACGCTCACGTCAACTGAGGGCTCGGTGAACGGGAAGAAGTGCGGGATCACCCGCACGTCGCGGTCGCCCAGGAGCTGCTGCAGAAAGTATGTGATGGTGCCCTTGAGGTTGGCGAAGCTGAGCCCCTCGTCAACGGCAAGCCCCTCCACCTGATGAAACATTGGGCTGTGCGTGGCGTCAACATCGTCGCGGCGGTACACGGTGCCCGGGGCGATGACGTACACCGGCGGCTCAGCGGTCTGCATGGTGCGGATCTGCACCGGTGAGGTCTGGGTGCGCAGCAGCACCTCGTCCTGCTCACCGCCCGCGATGAAGAACGTGTCGCTCTCGCTGCGGGCCGGGTGGCCGTCGGGCGTGTTGAGCGCGGTGAAGTTGTTGAAGCCCGTTTCGATCTCGGGGCCATCGGCCACCGAGTAGCCCATCCCGAGAAAAATCTCCTCAACCTCAAGGCGAACCTGAGTGATGGGGTGCAGCGCACCAAGGGCGAAGTGGTCGCCCGGCAGGGTCACATCGGCGCGGTCGGCGAGCAGCGCACTGCCCATGGCTTCGCCCTCAAGCGTGGCGTGGCGGGAGTCGAGCGCGGCTTCGATGGCCTTGCGGGCGGCGTTGCCATCCTTGCCCACCCGACCACGATCCTCAGGGGCCAGCGAGCCGATCGATCCCAGCACCTCGGTGAGCGGCGCCTTACGACCCACAAACCGCACGCGGGCCTGCTCAAGGGCATCTAGGTCGGCGGCGGCGGCGATGCTTGCAACGGCCTCGTCGGCGATCGCCTGGAAGTCGGGAATCTGGCTCATGGCCGGGGGATACTAATGCACTGCCGCACCCGCTCGGCCATCAAGGCCGCACCGGCAGCCGACACGTTGAGCGACTCAGCGCCCTCCCCCTGCGGGATGGTCACCTCCACCACTTCAAGTGTCTCGCGCAACTCATCCATGACCGGATCAAGACCCGCGCGCTCGGCGCCCAGCGCCAGCACCGTGGGCACCGTGAGGTCAACGTCCCACGGAGCCGCTCCGCCGTGTGCCACAGCGGCCACCACACGGAACCCCTCGCGGGTTGCCAGATCGGCCGGGGTCACGCCCTCGAGCACCGGCAATGCAAACGTGGCACCCATGGCCGCACGTACGGCGCGCGGGTGCGCGGCATCGGCCGAACCGGGGCCAAGTGCCAGCCAGTCGGCACCAAGTGCCGCAGACGTGCGTACCAGCGTGCCCACGTTGCCGGGATCGGCCACGCCGGCGAGATACACCCCAAGCGCCGGCGGCATCACCACGGTGCGAAAGTGGTGCGGCCCCGACTGCGGGAAGATGGCGATGATGCGCGGCGGCTGTGCGAGCGTGCTGGCGCCGGCCATCAGCTGAGTGGAGGCGCAGTAGCGCTCGCTGAGGCCGACCGTCGCGAGAAGCCGTGGGTCGTCGGACCCAACCCGCTCCTCGTCAACCAGCAACATGACCGGCTGAATACCGTGGTCGAGTGCCGACTGCACAAGGTCCTCGCCCTCGGCCACGAAGAGGCGCTCTTCACGGCGTGTGCGCTTCTGCTGCAGGCGGCGCAGGTGCTGGAGCGCGGGATTGCGCGACGAGGTCACGCGGCGGAGCGACGGATCGCGTCCGCCGCTCCGCTCGTGATCAGATTCGGTGCCTGTGGTCAGACGGCGGCACGGGCGTCGGCGGCCCGCGCACACAGTGCGGCGAAGTGCTCGGGCTCGTGAATCGCGAGATCCGCGAGCATCTTGCGGTTGAGCTCCACACCGGCAAGGCCGAGGCCGTGGATGAACTCCCCGTAGGTGAGTCCGTTCAGGCGGGCGGCTGCGTTGATACGCGCAATCCACAGGCGGCGGAAGTCGCGCTTACGAACGCGGCGGTCACGATATGCGTAGTTGCCGGAGCGCTGAACCTGCTCCTTCGCACGCTTGTACGACGTGTGCTTTGTTCCCCAATAGCCCTTGGCCTGATCGAGAACCTTGCGACGCTTCTTGCGCGCAGAGACGGAACGCTTGACGCGAGCCATGGACTATCTCCTCCCCAGGAGCCGCAGGATTGCCGGGCGGTCGACGTCTGCAAGTGATGCCGGGCGCTTGATGGCGCGGTGGCGCTTGCTCGTGACCGTCTCGAGGTTATGCCGGAGTCCTGAGTGCACGTACATGATCTTGCCCTTGGGCGTCACACGGAAGCGCTTCGAGGCCGACTTATGGGTCTTCATCTTGGGCATCTGGGGAACTCGTTCTCTCTTCTTGCTTAGGCGGAGGCTGCGTTCTCGGAAGTGGACTCTTCGGCGGGCGGTGCAGGTGCAGGTACGTCGGCGACAGGCGCGGCGGTCTCCGTCACAGGAGCGTCAGGCTTGTCGGTCAGTGCCTTGAGCGGCGCCAGCATCATGATCATGTTGCGTCCATCAAGGTTCGGACGGCTCTCAATGAGTGCCAGATCCTCAACCTCCCCGGCCAACTTGAGGAGGATTGCCTCGCCACGCTCAGGGTGCATCAACTCCCGCCCCC
Source organism: uncultured Actinomycetes bacterium (assembly GCA_903943955.1). Classification (GTDB taxonomy): domain Bacteria; phylum Actinomycetota; class Thermoleophilia; order Miltoncostaeales; family Miltoncostaeaceae; genus SYFI01. The sequence goes on along the minus strand of CAJAPZ010000042.1, from coordinate 1,694 downwards.
TGAACATGATCGTCACCTTGACCTTGTCCCGATTCTTGAGGAAACGCAGGACATGCCCCTTTTTGGTGGCGTAGTCGTGCGGATCGATCTTTGGCCGGAACTTGATCTCCTTGATGGTGATCGTGCTCTGGTGCTTTCGCGCCTGCTTTGCCTTCTGCTCCTGCTCGTAGCGCCACTTGCCGTAATCCATGATCCGGCATACAGGTGGACGGCCTTCGGGAGCTACCTCGACCAGGTCGAGATTGAGCTCAATGGCGATGTCCAGCGCGTCCTGCGTGCGCATCTCGCCCCGGTTCTCGCCTTCGTCATCAATGAGCCTGACCAACTCCACGCGAATGGCTTCGTTGATCCGGGTCGAAGGACCGGCGGGCGGGCGAGTATCTGGACCGCGCCTAGGAGGCACGCGCTACGGGCGTCGTCAGGCGAGCCCCTCCTGAAAATCGGGGCGCCGTGCGCCCGGTGAATGAACGGTCGCCAGCACGGCGACATGCCCGCATCAGTGCGAGCGCGGGCACCATAGCAGGGAACCCGCCACCATCATCGCATGCACGAAGTGACAATCGCGGGCCGCACGGTTCCGTACCGGTTGGTGCGCAATGCCCGATCGCGGCACGTGCGCATGACCTTTACCCCTGACGGCCTCAGAGTATCCGCCCCGACGCGCCTTTCTGATCGGGAGATCCGGCGTGCCGTGCAGTCGAAGGAGCGCTGGCTGCTACGGCACGAGGCACTGCTGCACCCTCAGGTTCCCGAGCCCCTCATCGATGGTCAGCTGCTGCCTTTTCTCGATGGAGCAGTGGAACTGGGCATCCGGCACTCCACGCGTGGATCAGTGCGGCTGCGCCCAGACGATGCCCGTATGGCCGTGGCCGCACCCGATGCCGATGCCGATGCCGTACGGGCGCTGGTGGAGCGCGGCTACCGAGGTGCCGCCCGCGACTGGTTTGCCCTCATGTGCGATCGCCATGCGCTCCGAATGGGTGTTGCCTACGCATCAATCGGCATCCGCGATCCCCGTACCCGGTGGGGATCGTGTTCGGCGCGGGGTGCACTGTCATTCAGCTGGCGGCTGATGATGGCTCCAGCCCGCGTGGCCGAGTATGTGGTGGTACACGAGTTGGCGCACCTCACCCACCTCGACCACTCCCCCGCCTTCTGGGATCTGGTGCAGCACTACAGCCCCGATTTCGCACGCGACCGCGACTGGCTGCGCGATCACGGCGACTGGCTGTCGCGGGCGCCGGGCAATACCCCGCGCCCGCCGCTTGATTAGGGGCGGGTCTCCACAAAGGCATCCACCACACCGGGTACTTCATCGCGAATGCGATGGCGTGTGGCACCTCCCAGCCCATGCGCCTCCTCCAAGGTGACGGCGTCGCCCAGCGAGAGGGTGACAAAGGCCACCACGCCGTCCGCCGTCTCAACCAGACGCACGTCGTGCGGGGGGCGACCGCATGCGTCGGTGGCCACCGCCCACACGGCCCCCTCGATCTCAGCGCCGTCATCCACCACGTGCCCGGCGCCAGGGGCCTCCAGCGGCTCAACGTGCGTGCGCACCCGCGAGATGCCGGGCACGTCGCGGGTCACTGCCGCATCCACCGCCGCGGCAACCTCACTGGCCTCACCCAGTTGCGTGCCAGCCGGCAACTTGAGATGCAACGTGGCCTCCATCCGGGGTCCCAGGTGCAGGATGC
>CAJAPZ010000041.1 GCA_903943955.1 uncultured Actinomycetes bacterium | reverse complement strand
TGCCGGTCGGAGCATCCCACGCGATACGAGCCCGAGTGGCCGCGACTGATGCAACCCATGGACCGCGGGTAAACGGATCGGGCTCGGTGGGAAGCACGAACCGCATCCAATAGAAGACGATCGCGATGATGAGGATGATCAGTACGCCCACCGCAATGGCGGCGGCAATGAGCCAGCGCCGGAGGCCTCGTTCGCGCGGGGTGAGTGCGGTGTCGGTCATGCCGGGGGAGTCTCCCACTGGCGACGCGCCGGGGGAGGGAGTCCGGTGCCATTCCGGGTGAGCACTGCCGCGCGCGATGGGCCAGCGGCCGTTACGCTGAACAAATGAGCACCCGCACCGGATGGTCATTCACCGGCATCGTGGCCGCCATCGCCATCCCCATCATCAGTGTGGTGGGGGCGATCGCCGCCGCCATTGTGCTGACGCTCACCTAGCCGCGCCGGCGGACGCGTCGTTATGAAAGGAACGCGGGCATGGCGATGAACGAAGAGGGCTTCTGGATTGACCACGTCATTTATGGCGTGGTGGATGTTGATGCCGCGTGCGAGCGTCTGCGGGATGAATTCGGACTTGGTTCGGTGGCTGGCTCGGAGCATCTGGGCGGCACCACCAATCGCATCGTGCCGCTCGGTCCCCAGTGCTTTCTCGAGATCCTCGGAATCGGCGACACCGCGAAGGATGACGGCGCGTGGTTGGAGGCCACCCTTCAGGGCAGGGACCAGGTGCTGTGGTGGTGTCTCGGCGTGAAGGATGTCGACGACACCGCAGCGCGGCGCGGCCTGCCCATCCGTGCCGGGCAGGCACGTACGAACGACGCCGACGAGCTCGTGTTTCGCAGCACCGGTATGCCGCAGTACCCGCTGCCATTCTTTCTCACGCTGAACGGTGACCCGGCAGTACGTGCGCGGGTGAACGCCGCCCGGTACGAGGCTGCTGGCCACACGTGTGCGCCCACCGGGTATACGTTCGTTGAGGTGGGCGACTTCGCACCGGTGCTCGACGGCTGGCTGGGGCCCGACCACGGGCTGCCGGTGCGCTACGAGCCGGTGACGGGTCCGGGCATCCACGCCTGCGGCATCGCCACTGCTGAGGGCGAGATCATCCTGCGCTGAGCGGGGCTCTCTGGATTTCCCAGAAGGGCCTGGCGTGCCCCACGCTCAGGCGCTCGCCGGGCTGCGCACCATGCGCTTCTCGCCCTTGTGCGGGAAGTGCCCGAGAAAGGCATGGACGTCGGTGTCGTGAAGCACATCGAGGATCTCCGCCGGCCCCCGGTGCAACCGCCCGTCGCGAATCGGGTTGACGACGGGACTGGTCGGGCGGGAGGTACACGCAGAACACACCGAGAGCGGGTGAACGGAATCGAACCGTCATCAGAAGCTTGGAAGGCTCCTGCTCTACCGTTGAGCTACACCCGCGTGCGACCGGCAGGATAGCCGGTCGGCGCAACGCGACGGCGAGAGGCGGCCGGGCTCGCTCACTCGCTGCAGGAAGGTGCGTGTGGCCTGCTCCCGCGGCGATGGCGGTGGCCCCCGCCATCGCCGGTCAGGTCCCGGAGAATGCGGGAGCGACTCTCCTGGTTCTCTGTGCCACTACTGCAGAACCGGCACATCCGCGTTCTTGGCGACCCACCTGTTCTGGAGGGCTGTCAGGGTGCCGTTGGTGTCCAGCGCCGTGACAGCCGCATTGACGCAGGCGGTCACCGGGCTGTTCTTGGTCATCACCAGACCGAAGTGCTCCGTGGTGCCATCGGGCGGCGGGAGCTGGCCGATGACCACTGAGTTCGGCACCTGCGCGGCGGTCACGTAGAACGCCGTGGGCAGGTCAACCACCACGGCGTCAACCTGCTTGCCCTTGAGGGCTGCGGCGACATCGTTTTGGTTGTCGTACGCACGCGGGGCCTGATCCGGCTGGATCTGGTCCTTGGCCGCCGCGTACGAGGTGGTGCCCACCTGCGCGCCGAGGGTGTAGGCCTTGAGATCTGCGACGGTGGTGGCCGTGGCCGGGGGGGTGCCCTTGAGCGCAACCACTGCCTGAGACACCGTGTAGTACGAGGGGCTGAAGTCCACGTTCTTGGCGCGCTCGGGCGTGTACGACACTTGATTGACGAAAAAGTCGAACTTCTTGTCGCCCGGGGCGTACGACTCGCGGAACGGCGTCACCTGCCACTCCACCTGATCTTTGCTGAAGCCCATCTGCTCGGCAACGGCATATGCCACTGCCGACTCATAGCCAGCGCCCGAGGTCGGATCGCTCACCTTCCACTTGGATCCGGGTGCCGGTTCGCCCTGGAACCACGGCGGGTACGCGGGGGTGTCGGTGCCGATAACCAGCTTCCCCTTGGTGAGAGTGGGGCACGACGTGGCATCAGCCGTTGTGGAGGTGGACCCCGCCGATGCGGTGCCCGAGTCGGAAGAGCCGCATCCCGCAAGAAGCGTGACCGCTCCGATGGCGGCAGTTGCGGTGAGGGCTCCGATGATCTTGCGCGTGCGGGGTATGACGACCTCCACGATCGATTGGGGGTTTGACGCTACCAAGCGGTGCGCAGCAGGTCATTTGCTGACCGACGTGGGAGGAATCCGCGGTGGGATCGGGTAGAAAGCCAACGAGTTCCCAACCTCCTCAGGAGATTCCCATGAATCGCATGTCCCTCCGCACCGGCACGGCCGTCCTCACCGGTATCGCCGTGCTGGCCGGCGCCTCGGGTGCCCTCGCCATCTCAAGCACCATGCCAGCGGCGTCGCCCGTGGGCGGCAACGCCGGCAACCAGCTGCAGTTCGCAGTGCCGTCCGCCAAGCTCGGGCAGACCAAGGCGCTGTCGTACTTCTACATGTCGAATGGCGGCGGCCAGGTGAAGATCAGCGGCGAGACCCAGAACGCGTCGGGTTTTGTTGGATCGCAGACCCTCACCATTACGCCCCCGTCGGGTCAGACCGTCATCCAGGGTATGGCCACCATTTCGGGGGGCGACCTCGGCTCGATGATCATCAAGAGCACCTCGACGAGCTCGAAGAGCTACGTGATCTAGGTGCAGTACCCGGGCAACCAGGGTACGCCCGGCAAGCTCACGTTCCGCCTGCAGCTCGGCACCCCGTAGGTGCCTCGCCGAGGCCTCGCGCTACTTCCTGAGTGCGAGGCCTTCGGCGTGCAGGATCCGCACGTGGGCCATGTTGGCCTCATCCGGACCATCGCCTGAGCCCGGCACCTCGAGGATTACCGGCAGGTCCTGAAGCGCCGGGTGGCCGAGGATGCGACGAAAGCCATCGTCGCCGATGAGCCCATCGCCGATGTTCTCGTGCCGATCGCGATTGCTGCCGAGTTCGGTCTTGCTGTCGTTCAGGTGCAGGCACTTGAGCTTGTCGAGCCCAACGATGTCGTCGAAGCTGGCCAGCACCGTGTCAATGCCGCCCTCCTTGTGGATGGGGAAGCCCGACGCGAACATGTGCTGGGTGTCCAAGCAGAACCCCACGCGATCGGGGTGGCCGGCGGCGTCGGCCACCGCGCGCAGCTGCTCGAACGTGCGCCCGATGGTGTCGCCCGCGCCCGCGGTGTTCTCGAGATAGATGCTGCATGTGCCGGGCACGGCGTCGAGCGCCTCTGCGATTCCCGCACCGATCCGCCCAATGGCCTCATCGGTGGTGCTGCCCTTGCTCGATCCCACGTGCAGCACCACGCCGTCCAGACCAAGCTCCTCGCCTATCTGCAGATGCTGAGTGAGGCTCTCCACCGATGCGCGGTAGATATTGCGGGTGATGCCCTTGGCCGGCGGACCGGTGGCTACTTCTTTGTCCAATGCACCCAAGTTCATGAGGTAGAGGCCGTGGCTTACCATCGGCCCGATGCCCGCAGCGGCCGCCTTCTCGCGGAACGCGGCGATCTCCTCGGGCTTGTGGTTGATGGGCTTCCAGGTGCGCGGGTTGTGGGTGAACACCTGAATGCTGTCGCAGCCAAGGGCTTGGCCCCGGTCAATCGCGTTACTGATGCCCCCGCTGCTGGAGACGTGTGCGCCGAATCTCATGTCGTCCATCCTATGCAGATGGGCCGGGGAGTCATCGGGGTGTCGCTATCCTTCCGCCCGTGCCAGACCCCGGATCCGACATGACCACTCCACTGCGCGTGCGCTTTGCACCCAGCCCGACAGGATCGCTGCACGTCGGGGGCGCCCGTACGGCGCTGTTCAACTGGCTTGCGGCGCGGCACGCCAAGGGCACGTTCATCTTGCGCATGGAGGACACCGACCGCGAACGCTCCACGCCCGAGAGCGAGGCCGAGATCCTGCGCGTGCTGCAGTGGCTTGGGCTCGACTGGGACGAAGGCCCATTCCGCCAGAGCGACCGCGACGACCTATACCGCGACTGCATCGGCCGGCTGAAAGAGGCAGGGGTGGTGTACGCGGCATGGGAGACCGCGGAGGAGCTCGACGCCATGCGCGCCGAGGCCCGGGCCAACAAACAGGCCCCGGTGGTGCGTGGGCGCCGCGACTGGACCGCCGAGGAGATCGCCGGGTTTGAGGCCGAGGGGCGCACCCCGGTGTGGCGTTTTGCAGTGCCCCTGCCGGGCGAGACGGCCATCGAGGACATGATCCGCGGCACGGTCACGTTTGACCACGCGCAGATTGAGGACTTCGTGGTGGCACGCTCCGACGGCACGCCCACCTACAACCTCGCCGCTGCCGTGGACGACATGGACATGGGCATCAACCGGGTTATCCGGGGCGAAGACCACCTGAGCAACACGCCCAAGCAGATGCTGGTGATCCGTGCGCTGGGTGCCGAGCCCCCGCAGTACGCGCACGTGCCGCTGATTCTCGGCACCGACAAGAAGCGGCTGTCAAAGCGCCACGGCGCGGCGTCGGTTGAAGAACTTGAAGCCGACGGATTTCTTCCGCAGCCGGTGCGAAACGCGCTGGTGCTCTTGGGGTGGTCGTACGACGACAAGACCACCACGTTCACCCTTGAGGAACTCATTGAGAAGTTCGACGTCACGCGCGTGAGCAAGAGCCCCGCGGTGTTCGACCTGAAGAAGCTCGAGGTGATGAGCGGGCGCTACCTGCGGGCGCTCGACCCAGATCAGTTCGCCGACGACCTCATGGGGTTTCTCGAAAGCAGCGAATACCTTGCTGATAAGGGTGACAGCGCCGCCGATCTTGCACGCCGGTCCGCTCCGCTGGTGCAGCGCAAGCTGAGCCGTCTTAACGAGTACGACCGCCTTGCCGGCTGGATGTTCCGTCCCCTTGCGTTTGAGGATGACGCCTGGGCGTTTCTGGCGGGCGATGTGAAGCACGCAATCCAGTCGATCGGCGGAGGGCTCGGGCGCATTGAGGTGCTGGATGAGTTCACCGTGGAGAACATCAAAGATGCCCTGTCCGATCAGCTGCACGTACTGGGCATGACGGCACGTGAGTTCCTCGAGCCGCAGCGAATCGCCATTACGGGTACCACCATCTCCACTGGTATCTACGAGAGTCTTGAGCTGATCGGCCGCGACGAAGCCGTGGCCCGCTATCGATCCACCCTCGGCAGGCTTGCCGAGTCGTGGCAGGGGGGTGACGCATGATCGGACGCCTGCTCACCGGTGGGCTGACCCGGGCCATCATGGTCCTGGGTATCAGTTTCTTCGCCGTGTATGGCCTCATCGCCGTGGTACTGGGGAAGACCGGTCATGGTGATGCGCAGGCGGTAACCGCGGCGATCATGGGCTACCTGTTCATCGTCGGCATCGCTGCGCTGTGGGTGTACGAGCGCCGCCGCCTCCGCAGGCCCGGCCCGGTGACCCAGGAGTTCCTCGGCAAGAGCCACGAGGTGGCCGAGATGGTGGGTGCGCCCGTCACGGTGACAATCCCGCACATCCCAGAGGTGGGGAAGGGCCCCGGGCAGATCACCGTCGAGGCCTTTATCTCGGGTCCCGAGGGATCGGGGGAGGCCACTGTGGTGCTCGCGCGCCTCGCCAAGGGGTTTCAGGTGCTGGGTGCCGACCTTGATGTCGCAGGTGCCCACCGGTCGGTGACTGCGGGATACCGCCCAGGCGGCTGAGCCATGGCGGGGCGCTGGTAGCCTCGCTCGTACGGGACGTAGCGCAGCTTGGTAGCGCACCTGCTTTGGGAGCAGGGGGTCGCGGGTTCAAATCCCGCCGTCCCGATTGAGAGTGTGGTGGGGCAGAGGCGCTGCAGCCGCTGCCACGCCAAAACACCGAGGGCCGCCGGGGCGACGGCGCCGGGGGCCATTGTTTGAGTGGGCAGCGGCCCCTCGCCGTGCCCGTAAACCTCGGTGTCGGCGTGCGGGAGAGGCGCACGATGGCCTGGTATTGCTGGGGCAGGAACCCGCGACACATGCCGCACGCAGAAGTCTGGATACGATGGTCGGGACGGTATTCCTCAGATCGGAAGGTCATCATGCGCCCCCACATCCCCGCGCTTCTTGTGGCAGGTATCGCCGCAGGAGCCATATTCTCCGCCGGGGCGCAGGCCGCTCCGGCCCCGCTCGTGGTGACGGGCGAGTCCAATCCGGCCACCGACCCCGGGAATGTGCAGACCGCCGTCAACCTTGCCCGCCGCACGGTTGGCGGTTCGGTGCGCCTGATCGGCACATTCGATTTCGGCAACTGTTCGTTGTGCGTGGTCGTGCCGGGCCCCGTGGCCATCAGGGGAGTCGGTAACCCGGCGCTTCCGAACCCCGATCCGTCGAAGGTCACCACCATCCTCAATGCGGGGAGTGCGTCGATGGCGATCGTTGACACCGGACCCCCCACCGGGAAGGTGACGATTGAGAACGTGTGGTTTAAGGGGGCCAAGACCCTTGCGGTGATGGCGCTGCAGGTGAGGGGCACGCTGACCATGCGCAACAACCGCATCTCAGATGTCGTGCCGGGCAACGAGTTCCGATTTGGGATTGTGGGCGCAGAGGCACAGAGCATGCCGTCG
>CAJAPZ010000040.1 GCA_903943955.1 uncultured Actinomycetes bacterium | reverse complement strand
GGCTCGTCGCATCCTGGGGCTGGAGTTGGTCCCAAGGGTTGGGCTGTTCGCCCATTAAAGCGGTACGCGAGCTGGGTTCAGAACGTCGTGAGACAGTTCGGTCCCTATCTGCGGTGGGCGCTGGAGATTTGAGAGGAGTCGTCCCTAGTACGAGAGGACCGGGATGAACAGACCTCTGGTGCATCAGTTGTCGTGCCAACGGCATTGCTGGTTAGCTACGTCTGGATGGGATAACCGCTGAAAGCATCTAAGCGGGAAGCCCACCTCGAGATGAGATCTCCCATCCCCTTTGAGGGAGTAAGGACCCAGGAAGACTACCTGGTTGATAGGCGGGATGTGGAAGCGCAGCAATGCGTGGAGCAGACCCGTACTAATACTCCGAGGGCTTGAATTTACACCTACGTCGCTGTGCAGTCTTGAGGGTTCACCCTCACGTTTTCCCGGTGGTTACTGCGAGGGGGAAACACCTCTTCCCATTCCGAACAGAGTAGTTAAGCCCCTCAGCGCCGATGGTACTCCGGACTCACGTCCGCGGGAGAGTAGGTCGTCGCCGGGATTCATTGCATCGAAGGGCCGCGTTCACGCGCGGCCCTTCGTGTTTTTCCGGTCACTACTCCGCCGACGCTTGCGTCAGCTTTCCCGGACGTTGTATCGAACTCGCTGGCGTTCATTGCAGTCAGAGTCGTCAGTGTTGTTCGGAAGAAAGGTCGCGGCTTTGGTCGCACCCAGCAAGCCTGTCTGAGGATGGATTCAGAACCCCGGGATCTTGTTTCATTGAGAAACCCGAGCATATGTTGCGCTCAGGCTCTCCGGCTGTGGCAGCACTCCGAAACCCCGGCTGACGTCGCGCACTCGGGTCCCCCGCGTGGGTTTCACCCAGAGCTCCTGTCCGAGGGCTCACTCAGGGCTTTCTTGTCGGTTGCAGTCAGGATTCCCGGATCCTGGGTTGCAGGCGGACGCAGCGCGGGTTACCCGATCTGCGTGCTCCGGCGCGAAGCACGGATGCGGTACGTCCATGATTGGCGATGGGTAGGCTTGCCGCGTGATCGAGCACGGCGGGCACGGCGTCAACTGCGTGGTGATCGGTGCCGGCCTTGCTGGCCTTTCGGCGGCGCATCGGCTGGCCCGGAATGGCGCGCAGGTGACAGTGGTGGAGGCGTCGGAGCAGGTTGGCGGGCGGGCCCAGACCGTGGACGTGGCAGGCCGGCCGGCAGATCGCGGCTTCCAGTCGGTTTTCACTGCGTACGAGGATACGAGCACCTTTCTGCGCGAAATCGGTTTCCGGCAGCGGGATCTGGTGCCTTTCGACCGGGGCGCCGTGGTGCACGACGGCCTCGATTGGCACAGGCTGGGATTGTCGGCGCGGTTGCTTCGGCGATTCCCGTCATTCACCACGGCCGACGTCATTCGACTTGGGCGCCTGGCAGCTGAGGTGCGGGTCACTTCGTGCGCACACCTGCTCGGCGGAGAGGAGCAGGATCAGACGACGGCCGACTACCTACGGCGCCGCGGGTTCTCGGGTGGGGCGATTGAGGGGTTCTTCAGGCCGCTCTTCGGCGTGATCACACTGGATCCCGCGCTGGAGTCGGATGCCGGGTACTTCCGGTTCCTCATGCGGATGCTGGTGCGCGGCCGGGCGGCGATACCCGTTGAGGGGCACGGGATGATCGCCGAGTGGGCCGCGGCGTCGGTAATGCAGGGTGGCGGATGCATTCGCACCGGGAGCCCTGCGGCCGAAATCGTTGTGGGCGAGGGCGGCCGGGCGACCGCGGTACGACTGGACGGTGGGGAGCTGCTGGGTGCGGACGTCGTTGTTGTTGCAGCCCAGGCGCCAGCTGCGCGGCGGCTTCTCGCCCGCCACGACTCCCGCACCGCCACGAGCCTCGACGTGGATCCCGCGGGGGTGACGACCCTGATCTACACGCTTGGCCGGCCGCTGCATTCCGGACAGGTGATCGTGCTCAACAGCGCGCCACGTGCGTCCGGCCGACGGATCGATCTGGTGTGCCAGGAGTCCAACCTCACGCGACCCGGCCTGGGACCGCCGTACGTGCTTCTGGCGACCTGCGTCCATGGGGACGCGGGCCCGCCATCCGACGTGAGTGGCCTGGAGGGGGAGATGGCACGGATGGTGGGTCGATGGAGCCCCGGGTTCGACTGGGGTCGCCATGCCCGGTTGGCCGACGTGGTGGTGGAGCCCTTCGCCCAGTTCCGGGTACCCCCCGGCACACGTCGCGCGCTTCCCGGGGTGCGTACGTCGATTCCCAACGTGCTGTTGGCTGGCGATGCGACCGCTCACCCCTCGATAGAAGGCGCAGTTGCAAGTGGATTCCGGGCCGCTGACGTTGTGTCGGCGATGCAGCTGTGACCGCCCCTGACAGGCAGTCAGACGGTGACGCTCAGGCTCGCTGGCAGGCGTCGGTTCGCGCGGCCCTCCCCTCGCTGGCCACGGAGGCGTATCTGAACACCGGCGGAGCCGGTCCGCTTCCCACCCCAGCCATCGAGGCCATGCGCGAGATGATTGCGCTTCAGGCGAGCAGGGGACGCATGAGCGCCGCGGCCGTCGATGCCGGCCGGCAGCGTCAGGCTGCGGTGAGGTCCGCGGTGGGCCGGGTGCTTGGACGTCCGGCGGGCGAGATCGCGATTGCCCAGAGCAGCACACACGCAATGAACGCAGTGATCTGGGGGCTCAACCTCGTGCCGGGCGACGAGTTGGTGACGACCGGGATGGAGCACCCCGGCCTGGTCGTGCCCCTCGCCGCCGCAGCACGGAGATCCGGCGCGGTACTGCGTGTGGTGGACGTGGGGGATGGATCCGGCGGCCTCGAGGAGGTCGTGCGCACGGCGTGCTCGCCCCGAACACGGCTGGTGGCGCTCTCTCATGTGTCATGGCTGACCGGCGCCGTGCTTGATATCCGCGGCGCGGCCACTGCAGCGCATGAGGTGGGCGCGGTTGTGCTTGTGGATGGCGCGCAGGCAGCGGGTGCGATCGCGGTGGACCCCGTCGTTCTGGGCGTTGATGCCTATGCGATGCCGGCGCAGAAGTGGCTTCTGGGCCCCGAGGGCCTCGGGGCGCTGTGGGTGTCGGATGCAGCGCGTGATCGGCTTTCCGTGGTGTTCTCCGGGTATGAGACCGGTACCGATCATGGCTGGGACGGGTCGCTGACGATGTATGTCGATGCCCGCCGGTTTGAGGCCTCCACGCAGCCCGAGATTCTGCTCGCGGGGTGGGCTGCATCGATTCAATGGCTTGAGGGGCTGGGCTGGGACGCGGTCCATGCGGCCACCGCTGCCGCAGCGCGATCCTGCCGGCGGGCGCTCGACGAGACAGATGGGGTGCAGGTCGACCCGCCCCGCCAAAGCGGGTCGGGTCTGGTGGCATTCTCAGTCCCCGGGGTTGCACCCGAGACGGCGGCAGCAGCTCTGGCTGGCCAGGGTGTGATCGTACGTCCGCTTCCTGTGCCCGGACAACTGCGCGCCTCCTGCGCGTTCTTCACTGATGCCGATGACATCAAACAACTCACGGAGGCGCTCAAGACCCTCGTTGCGTGTTAGCGTGCCCGCTCGTGAGCCAGCAGTTCGTGATCCAGGGCGGGCACGCACTGGCCGGGACGGTGACCCCTACGGGGAACAAGAACGCCGCCCTGCCGATCCTCGCCGCCGTCCTCCTCACTGATGAGGAGGTCATTCTCGAGAACGTCCCTGACATTCTGGACGTTCACGCCATGTTGGCGATCCTTGATGACCTCGGCGTGTCCGTGCGCGAAGAGGCCGACGGCGCCCTTGCGTTCAAGGCCGAGACGATCAGGGGAACGGCGCTCGATCCCGATCTGTGCCGTCGAATCCGCGCCTCGGTGCTGTTTGCCGGGCCACTGCTCGCCCGCGAGGCGTCGATCAGTCTGCCCCTGCCGGGCGGCGACTTCATCGGGCGCCGGAGGATTGACACACACCTGATGGCGTTCCGGGCGCTGGGCGCCGAGATCGCCGAGGTTGACCGGGCATACGAGATGTCCCACACGGGGCTCCGGGGCACGGAGATCTTCCTGGACGAGGCATCTGTGACGGCCACGGAGAACGTGCTGATGGCGGCGGTGCTCGCTGAGGGTCGCACCGTGGTGCTCAATGCGGCCAGCGAGCCGCACGTGCAGGACCTGGCCAACTTCCTCGTGACCTTGGGTGCCCGGATTGACGGCATTGGTACGAATCGTCTGATCATCGATGGGGTGGAGCGACTGGGCGGCGGCCGTTACCGGATCGGGCCCGACTACATCGAGATTGCCTCGTTCATCGGACTGGCAGCCATCACTGGGTCCGACCTGGTGATCGACGATGTCAGGCCGGAGGACATGCGCGCCATTCTCCTGGGGTTCGGTCGGCTGGGGATCCACGTCGAGTGGCTTCCCGACGGCTCCCTGAGAGTGCCACCCGAACAGTCACTTGAGATCGTGGCCGATGAGGGCGGGGCGATTCCAAAGATCGATGATGGGCCATGGCCGGCCTTCCCGGCGGATCTCACGTCGATCGCGACTGCGGTGGCGACGCAGGCCCGGGGCGAGGTGATGATCTTCGAGAAGATGTTCGAGAACCGGCTCTTCTTCGTTGACAAGCTCGTGGCCATGGGCGCTCGAATCATCCTGTGCGATCCCCACCGCGTGGTGGTGAGTGGGCCGGCCCAGCTCTATGGGGAGCGCGTTGAAAGCCCTGATATTCGCGCTGGAATGGCAATGCTCATCGCGGGGCTGGCGGCGAAGGGGACGACGACCATCGGCAACATCACTCAGATCGACCGGGGCTATGAGCGAATTGACGAGCGCCTTCGCGCTGTCGGTGCTCGGATCGAGCGCGTTGATGACTGACTTCATGGGCGACCAGGTGCCCCTGCCCGATGGCGTGAGAGATGTGCTTCCTGTTGAGGCAGCAGAGCTCTCGGCGCTGGAGACGTCCCTTATGGGCGTATTTTCGTCGTTCGGGTACCGCGAAGTTCGTACGCCGCTCATTGAGTTCTCGGACGTGGTCGACCGGGGGCAGGACCAGGGCATCGGCCGCGCGTACCGGATGTTTGATGATCAGGGGCGTGTGCTCGTGCTCCGGCCAGACCTGACGATCCCCATCGCCCGTCTCATCGCCACCCGGATGGCGGACGAACCCGGCCCCGTTCGCGTGTCGTACGCGGCCAGGGCGGTGCGGCCGCCGTCGGCGGGTACAGGCCAGGGCGCAGAGCGGCGGCAGGTGGGAATCGAGCTTGCGGGTGCCGGCGGAGCGGAAGACGACGCCGAGGTCATTGCCGCACTGGCCGCTGCGCTGCAGGCCGCTGGCCTCGAGCAGCCGCAGGTCGCCATTGGATCGGTCGCGCTGGTGGATGCGGTTCTGGACGCGGTCGATGCCGATCAGGATGCCCGCGACGCCCTCTGGGGTGCGCTTCAGGGGCGGAGCATGGTGGCGTGGGCCAACGAGACCCGGCGGGTGCGCCGTGCGCGTGGCCGGCTGGGTGCCCTGCTTGCGCAACTACCCAATCTTCGCGGGGGTGGCGAGTTGCTCACCCGGATCGCGAAGATCGCCCCTGCGGCAGCAGCTGAGTGCGCGCGCCTGCTGCACACACTCGATCTTGTCGCCGCCTATGGGGCGCCCGCGCCCATGATCGACCTCGGGGTGGTGCGAGATTGGAACTACTACTCGGGCGTCGTGATCGAGGCCTATGCCCCGGGCGCATCGGCGCCCGTTGCCGTCGGGGGGCGCTACGACGCCCTGGGCGCGCGATTCGGCCGCCCGCGACCTGCAGTTGGCGTCGCGGTGACGCTCGATCTTCTGCACCACGCCGTCGGCGTGCCGGAGGGGCATGAGCCCCGCGGAGTTCTGGTTGTGGGTGGTTCCGATACGCGGGTGACCGCCGCCGCGATGCTTCGCGCCACAGGGATTCCCGTGGTCGGGGTCTTGGCGGCCTATGCGGGCCCTGAAGAGTTCGCCCGCACGCAGGGGTTGCGCTACGTGGCGCGCCCCATGAAATCGGGCTGGAAGGTCGTTGACGTGACCGATGGCGTTGCAACCCGGATCGCCTCGCTTGAGGAGGGTCCATGGATCTGACCATCTGCGTGCCGCGTGGAGCGCTGTTTGATGAGTCGCTTGAGGCGCTGAAGGCAGCCGGGCTCCCGATTGACCCACTGCTGAATCTCGGGCGCAAGTTGATCGTGAAGTGCCCCGATGGGCCTACGTACATCACCACCCGTCCGACCGACGTGCCGGTATACGTTGAGAGCGGTGCGGCCGACCTCGGGATCGTGGGCCGCGATGTGCTGCTGGAGCGGCAGCCCGACGTGTACGAGCTTCTCGACCTCGGGTTCGGGGCATGCCGGATGGTGTGGGCGACAATGGCCGGCGATGACCCGGCCCCCGCCGCCATTGACCGCTTTGGAGTGGTGCGGGTGGCATCGAAGTATGTGAATGTCGCCGAAGCCTGGTTTGAGAGCACGGGTCGCAAGGCCGAGATCGTGAAGGTGAATGGCTCCGTCGAGCTCGCGCCGCTCGTGGGGCTCGCAGATGGAATCGTGGATCTCGTGGCAACGGGCAAGACACTTCGCGAGAACGGGCTCGTTGAGCGTGAGCAGATCTTCGACTCGTCAGCGCGTCTTATCGCCAACCGGGTGAGTCACAAGCTGGAGGCAGCAGCGGTCGATGATCTCGTGCGGAGGTTTGCGGAGCACGCGCGATGAGTGACGTGCGCCGAATGCGCATGGCGCCCGGCGGTGCGTGCCCATTTGCCGCGCAACTGCGTCCCGCACCGGCAGAGGGGCCGGGCCTGATGGTCGCCGAGGCCCTTGCTGATGTGCGCGCGCGCGGTGATGCCGCGCTGCTGGATTCGATCCGGCGTTTTGACTGTCCGGCCTTTGGAGGAAGCGACGCCATCGTCGATCCGGCACGCATCGCCGAGGCCCAGACTGCGCTCGACCCCATCCTGCGCGCGGCCATTGATGTCGCGGTGTCAAACGTGCGCGCCGTGGCCGAGGCGAGCTGCCCATCTGAGTCGGAGGCTGTCCTTCCCGAGGGGCAGTCGGTACGCATCCGCGCGATCCCGGTGGGTGGGGCCGGGGTATATGTGCCCGGTGGCCGGGCGGCGTATCCGAGCAGCGTGATCATGGGCGTGGTCCCCGCGCAGGTGGCCGGGGTCGGGCGCATCGTTGTCGCCACACCTGCCGGCCCGTCGGGGCTTCCGAATGCGGTGGTGCTGGCCGTGGCAGGAATTCTGGGAGTGGATGAAGTGGTCTCGGTGGGTGGGGCAGCCGCCATTGGGGCGCTTGCCTTCGGTACGCAGACCATCGAACGCGTGGACGTCATCACCGGCCCGGGGAATTCTTGGGTACAGGAGGCAAAGCGTCAGGTTTTTGGCACCGTCGGGATCGACTCGATCGCCGGGCCGAGTGAGCTTGTGGTGCTGCTGGACGCGACCGCGAACCCCGTGGCGATTGCCGCGGATCTGCTCGCGCAGGCCGAGCACGGTGTCGACAGCCCGTCGATTGCCGCCGCCTGGGACGCCAGTGTGCTCGATGCGCTTGCAATGGCGCTTTCGGAGGCGAACCCGCCCGTTGGTACCATCACGCTCGTCGACTGTGCCACGCAGGACGACGCCATCGCCCTGGCGGAGGCCTTCGCACCGGAGCATCTGCAACTCGCGATCTCCGACGCGGAGGCTGTCGCACCACGTATTACCCGGGCGGGGTGCGTCTTCCTCGGGCCTCTCGGCGCCACTGCCTTCGGCGATTATGTCGCGGGTTCCAACCACATCCTTCCCACCGGTGGCGCAGCGCGTCACGCATCATCGGTCGGGCCGGCAACGTACATGCGCAGGATGGCGCTCGTTGATATCCCGCAGGGGGCCGTGGACCGGCTCGCACCGCATCTGGCAGCACTGGCCGACGCGGAGGGATTCCCCGAGCACCGTCGCTCCGCAGAGGTGAGGTCGTCCTCATGAATCGCACAGCAACTGTCCGTCGAACGACGGGTGAGACCGATGTCGAGGTACGAATCGACCTTGACGGGACCGGCGTGGCCGAGGCCCGGACGGGTATCGGCTTCTTCGACCACATGCTGGTTTTGCTGGCCCGTCACTCGCTGATTGACATCTCGGCCACCGCGAGCGGTGACCTGGAGACCGGGAGCCACCACACGGTGGAGGATGTGGGGATCACGCTGGGCGAGGCGCTCGACGCCGCGCTGGGTGACCGATCGGGAATCGAGCGTTACGGATCTGCACTCGTGCCGATGGACGAGGTACTCGTCCAGGTGGCGATGGATCTGTCGGGTCGCCCGTTTCTCGCATTCAATGCCCCGCTGCCGCCAATGGTGATCGGCGGATTCGAGACAGACCTCGTTCAGGAGTTCCTTCGCGGGATGTCGAACGCGTCGCGAATGACCCTGCACGTCAACGTTCTGTCGGGTGGGGGCCCGCACCACGTCATTGAGGGGTGCTTCAAGGGCGTTGCACGCGCGCTTCGCGCGGCCGTGGCCGACAATCCCCGCGTGAGTGGGGTGCCATCCAGCAAGGGCAGTCTGTGACGCAGGTTCCGTCGGGGGCCGATGTGGTCCTCCTCGATTATGAGATGAGCAATCTGCGCAGCGCCGGAAAGGCGCTGGAGCGCCTCGGCGCCCGCGTGCGGGTGGCCACCCGCCCGGCTGAGGCCAGCGGTGCCGAGGCGATCGTGCTTCCCGGCGTGGGGCGCTTCGGCGCGGCCATGGAGCGTCTCGAGGCGCATGGGTTCTCGCAGATGCTGCGCGACGCTGCCGACCGTGGCACGCCGATTCTCGGCATCTGCCTTGGTCTTCAGTTGCTGTTCGATGGCAGCGAGGAGAGTCCCGGGGTTCACGGGCTCGGTCTGCTCGGTGGCACCGTGGAACGGCTTCGGACTGAGCTCAAGGTCCCCCACATCGGCTGGAGCGAGGTTACGTGGACGGATGGCGCGGTCCTCGCGCCATCTGGCCCCGGCGCCAATCACGCGGACTCCACCTATTACTTTGTGCACTCCTACGCGTGCCATCCATCAGATCCATCAGATGTTCTCGGATTCGCAGAGCACGGCACCCGGTTCGTCGCGGCTGCCGGGCGTGGAACGGTGACGGGGGTGCAGTTCCACCCCGAGAAGTCGAGTGGTGCCGGCCTCGCCCTGCTTGGGCGTTGGCTCGAGAACTTGCGCGCCGCGGTGCCGGCATGATCGAGCTGTATCCGGCAATCGACCTACGCGACGGGGCTGCGGTGCGCCTGGTGCAGGGCGACTTCGCCCGGTCCACCACGTTCAATGAGGACCCGGTGTCTCAGGCAAGGGCATTCGCCCGCGAGGGGGCGACCAATCTTCACGTCGTCGATCTTGACGGGGCGCTCGGCGGCCAGCCGGTGCACGCACCGATCGTCGCGCAGCTCGCGGCTGCCTTCCCTGGCGCCGTGCAGCTTGGCGGTGGGCTCAGGGATCGGGCATCGGTCGAGACCGCGATGGCCACCGGGGTGGCGCGCGTGGTGGTGGGAACTGCCGTTGTCGAGGATGACGATTTTATCCGCTGGGCGGCGGCGAGACTCGGGGACAGGCTCGTGGTGTCGCTCGACGCGCGCGATGGCATGTTGGCGACCCATGGCTGGACCCAGGTGTCCGACCGTGCCGCCGTCGACGTTGCTGCCGACCTCGCGCGCACCGGCGTGCGGCATCTGCTCTACACCGACATCAGCCGGGATGGCACGCTCGGTGGACCGAATCTCGGCGCCCTGCGGAAGGTGGCGCAAGCCGCCCCGCCGCTCTCAATCCTGGCGTCCGGGGGTATCTCATCCCTCGATGACCTCACTGCGCTCGCGCAGTTGCGGGCGCCCAACATCCGGGGCGTCATTGTTGGTCGGGCGCTCTACGAGGGTCGTTTCAGCGTGGCCGAGGCCATTGCGACCCTCGAGGCTGCGTCCCGATGATCCGGGTGATCCCCTGCCTCGACGTGGATCGGGGCCGGGTTGTGAAGGGCGTGAACTTCGTCGGGCTGCGAGATGCAGGCGACCCCGTGGAGTTGGCATCCCGATATGACCGGGAGGGCGCTGATGAGCTGGTGTTCCTCGATATCACTGCCACGCACGAAGAGCGCGACACCATTATCCATTTGGTTGAGCGCACTGCCGAGGAGGTGTTCATCCCCTTCACGATCGGCGGGGGGCTCCGCACCGAGGACGACATCCGCGCGGTTCTGGCCGCTGGTGCCGACAAGGTGTCCCTGAACTCAGCTGCGGTACGGGATCCCGACCTCATCGCAAACGCCGCCGGTCGCTTTGGTGATCAGTGCATCGTGGTGGCGATTGACGCACGTCGCAGGGACGACGGCAGCGGCTGGGAGGTGTTCCTGGCGGGGGGGCGGGTGGCGACTGGCCTCGACGCCGTGGAGTGGGCGGCTGAGGCAGCTCGGCGGGGGGCGGGGGAGATTCTGCTTACGAGCATGGACCGCGATGGCACCAAGGATGGCTTTGACTGCGAGCTTCTCGCGCAGGTGGCGGCAGCAGCGCCCGTGCCCGTGATCGCGTCGGGCGGGGCCGGATCGCTTGAGCACTTTGCCGAGGCGGTGACCCTCGGTCACGCCGATGCCGTTCTTGCCGCATCGGTGTTTCACGACGGGGTCTACACAATCGATGAGGTCAAGGCGGCGATGGCGCGCGATGGCGTGCCGGTGAGGAGATAGCGATGGCGGCACGGGGAATTCGCACTGAGCGGGCGCCTGCTCCCGTTGACGGGGCGCCATACCAGCAGGCGGTTGCCGCAGTTCCCGGCGAGGTCGTATGGATTTCCGGTCAGGTGCCGCTCGATCCGGCCACCGGCGCGTTGGCCGCGGCCGACGTGGCCGGGCAGACGCGCACGTGCCTCGCGCATGTGCGGGCGATCGTGGAGGCTGCGGGGGGTTCCATGAATGATGTCGTGAAAACGACGGTGTTCATGCTCGACCTCGCGGACTTCGCCGAGATGAACGCTGTGTACGCGGAAGCATTCAGCGGTGCACCGCCGGCCCGCGCAACTATCGGTGTGGCTGCCCTGCCCGCGGCCGCCAAGGTGGAGATCGAGGCGGTCGCCGTCATCGGCGAACCGGCGTGACCGGTTACTCGGTGAAGTACATGCGCTCGATGATTATTTCGACCGCCATCCGGTCGAGATAGACCGGGGCCTCGGAGATCGGCCGTCCGGCGTTGGCAGGGTCCTCGACCCAAGTGCGGAACTCGTGTGAGATGCGAGCCGACGCCACACGCAGGTCGTTGAGCGGCTGCCCCTCCCAACGGCTGAGCGCCTCCGTGAGTCCCTCAAGGGCGATCGGGGCCGACGCCGCGAGGTTTGAGACGTGATGAGTCATGAATCCGATGGTAGCGCCGTACGCGATTGGGTTGACCGCGATCCCGTGCTTTCCCGGATGATTGTCCCGTCAGGGGCGCCCGATGTGTCGCTGGTGGGCGGAGCGGTGCGCGATGCCCTTCTGGGAGTGACCCACGGCGCGGACGTGGATCTCGTGGTGGAAGGCGACGCGATCCCGCTCGCCCGTGCCATTGGGAGGCAGATGAGCGGGCGGGTGGTCGTCCATGAACGGTTCGGTACCGCGAGAGTGGAGTTTGCACACGGCCGTCACCTCGACATCGTTGGCGCGCGCAGCGAGCACTACCCCTCACCGGGTGCACTGCCGGAGGTCACCCCCGGGTCGTTGGCAGATGATTTGGCACGTCGCGACTTCACCGTCAACGCGATTGCATTCCGGCTATCGGGCGACAGGGCGGGGGAGTTGGTGGATCCCCACGGCGGGCGGGCGGACATCGCAGACGAGTGCCTCCGGGCGCTTCGAAGCGGGGCCTTTGACGAGGACCCGAGCCGGGGGATCAGGGCTCTGCGTTACGCCGCCAGACTCGGGTTCCGGATGGATGAGGCGACTGCGGGGGAGGCGCGTGCGTGCATCACGGGCCTCGACCTTTCGTCCCCCAGGGTTGCCGACGAACTGCGGCGACTCCTTCACGAGGACTCGACTGATGACGCGCTCACGCTCGCCGTGGCGCTCGGTGCCACGTGGGTGGACACGGATCCACGCCGTCCGGATCGGCTGCGCGCGCTTCCGGTCGCCTTGGCGCGCCCCGGCGCCCCGGAGCCCCCGCATTGGGCGCTCCGTCTTGGTCTGGGGCTGACCCCCGAAGCGGCTGCATCCGTCGCGTTGCCGCAGTGGTCCCGGGCGGTGGCGGCCGAAGTACGCGAGGGGCTCCTTCTCGCACCGCAACTTCTGGCCGCCGGGCGTCCCTCTGAGGTTGATTGCCTTCTGCGGGGCCGTGCCGCCGCCGCTCAGATCGGCGCATTTATCGCGGGAGCGGGGTGTGTCAGCGACTGGTGGGCCTCGTGGCGCGACGCCACGGGAGACGTCAACGGATCAGACCTTGTGGCGGCCGGGGTCCCACCGGGCCCCGGTATCGGGCGTGCACTCGCGGCGCTCCGCGTGGCGCTCCTCGATGGCCTTGCCGGTGATCGGGATTCCCAGATGGCCATCGCGCTCGCGGCAGCCGGTGACGGCTCGTGAGCAGAATCGTCTTTGATGAGGTGCCGGGCTGTCCTCCGCGGGTGCGGGCCGTGTTCACCACGCGAACTGGTGGCGAGAGCACTGGGCCCCATGCGAGTCTCAACCTGGGAAGCGCCTGTGGGGACGATCCGGGACATGTTCGCGCCAACCGCAACTTGCTCGCTGGTTCGACGGGCTTCGATCCCGATCGCGCCGCAACCCTCACTCAGGTGCATGAGGCCACGGTGGTCGCCGTCGGTCCGCTCGGTGGTTGCGGCACGTTCATCGGCTCACTTGACGGCCACGCTGCCGCCGACGGCATGGTGACCTCCGAGCCCGGTGTGGCGTTGGTTGTGCAGGGTGCGGACTGCGTTCCGATCGTCGGCTGGAGCGCAGACGCCTTGACTGTGATGGGAGTTCATGCCGGCTGGCGGGGGCTGATGGCCGGTGTCGTGGAGGCCGGTGCGGCAATGCTTGGTACGCCGGGGAGTGTGGCCATCGGCGCGTGCATCGGTCCGTGCTGTTATCCGGTCGACGTCGACCTGCGCGAGGCCATTGCGATTCGGTTCGGGGATGGTGCGGTCTGCGGCGAGTCGGTCGACCTGCGGTGGGCGGCCAGGGCGGCTCTGGTTGCGGCCGGCATTCCATCCCCTCAGATCGTCGACGTGGGTGGTTGCACGAGTTGCGACGCCAACAGGTACTTCTCGCACCGTCGTGACGCTGGACACACCGGCCGGCAGGCAGGGCTCATCTGGATCGAGGAGGAGCGATGACGATCGATCCGGAGCGCCTCGGATCCGCGCTTGATGATGCTCGTACCCAGATCGCCGAAGCCGCGGTTCGCTCTGGGCGCCCGGCGGATGCCGTGCAACTGGTGTTGGCCGGAAAGTACGTGGGGCCCGACGCAGTGCCCGCCTTGCTGGCAGCAGGCGTGAGCGTTGTTGGTGAGAACCGACTGCAGGATCTCTTGGCGAAGCGGGCTGTGCCCGGTGCTGAGGACCTCGTGTTCGACTTCATCGGGAGCCTCCAGCGCCGGAAGGTGCGCGACGTTCTGGCGGCTGTGCGACTCATCCATTCAGTGGACCGGATTTCGGTCCTCGAGGAGGTTGGCGCGCGCGCCGACGGGCCGGTGCGCGTGCTGCTTCAGGTGAACATCGCAGGGGAGCCGACCAAGCAGGGGTTCATTCCCGACGAGCTCGATGGCGCCCTGGCGGCAGCAGGTGTGGCCGGGGTGAAAATTGGGGGGCTGATGGCGCTGCCGCCGTTTGCGGAGGACCCCGAAGCATCACGACCGTGGTTCGAGCGAGTGCGCCTGCTCCGCAACGCGCTGGCCCTGAAATGGGGGAATGAGCATGACCTGCGGGATCTCTCAATGGGGACTTCGCAGGATTTCATCGTTGCCGTGGAGGCGGGCGCTACCATTGTGCGCGTCGGGAGGGGCATCGTCGACCAAGGGCGGATGGAGCCGTAGATGGCGATTAACGATTACTGGCAGAAGACGTTGGCGTATTTCGGGATGGCCGATGACGGCTACGACGAATACGACGAGTACGACGAGCACGAGGGTGGTGACCGGGAAACCAATGCGCGTGTGCGCGATGACGACCGGCATTCGCGGGACGACCATCAGTCGTCGCGTGACCGTTCACGCGGGCGATCCTCGTCGCGCGGCGCCGACGACTTCGACGACATCTACTCGGACCCGGGCGTGCCATCCCCTTCGCGGAACATCCGCGCAGTTGACTCCCCCAGGAGCAATCGTGGCGTCGAGGTAAACCTCATCATCCCGCGCAACTTCAACGACGCGCAGCAGATCGCTGACAAGTTCAAGGGCACGGTTCCCGTGATCCTCAACCTGCAGTCGGCGGACACCGATCTCTCGAAGCGCCTCATCGACTTCGCCAGTGGGCTTACGTATGCGCTCGACGGGGGGATGTCCCGCATTGCGGACAAGGTCTTTCTCCTGACTCCCCGCAACGTCGAGGTGTCGGCCGAGGAGCGCGCGCGCCTCCTCGAAAAGGGTTTCTTCAACCAGTATTGATTCTGTGACGCCCGCCGCCATCGGCGTCGTCGGGGTCGGGGCGATGGGCGGCGCGTTCGCCTCCGGCCTCGCTCCCTTCACGACGGTCATCGTTGAGGATGCGATGTCCGGGCGCGCGCAGGATGTGGCGTCATCTCTCGGCATACTCGCCGGCGATGCTGCGAGTTGTGGCATCGTCGTGGTCGCAGTGAAGCCCCAGGACGTCGCGGCGACGATGCAGGCGATCGCTCCACGCCTGTCGGTGGGATCGGTTGTCATGTCGGTTGCTGCGGGCTGGTCCCTTGACCGCCTCGCCGCCGCTGTCCCAGGGCATCCGGTGGTACGGCTGATGCCGAACCTCGCGGTGGCCAATGGCAACGGGGTCGTGGCCATGGCGACGACCGGTCTCGACGACGACGCCGTATCGGCAGTGAGTGCTGTTCTGGCTCCCCTCGGCGCTGTCGTTGTTATGGATGAGGCCCTTTTCGATATCGCGACCGCCATCGGCGGCAGTGGCCCCGGGTTTATGGCCTACATCGCGAAGGCGATGGAGGACACGGGTGTGGCGCACGGACTTGTACGCGCTGACGCCCGCGCCATGGTTCAGGCGGTCATCGCTGGTACCGCCGGCCTGCTGGCGGATGGTGAGGATCCCGCCGAGTTGCAGGCGCGGGTGACATCACAGGGCGGCACCACCGCGGCATGCATCGCGGTGATGGACGACGCAGGGGCCGCAGACATCGTGAGACGCGGGCTGGACGCAGCCGCCCGCCGCGCCGCCGAGCTGTAGGCGCGGGCCGATGGACATCCTCACGCAGTACGTCAACGCCGTGTTCACGGTCTTCATCGTCATCATCTTCATCCGCATCCTGCTGTCCTGGGTCCCGAACCCCCCAACCGGACGCGTGATGTCGGCGCTGTGGGCGTTTTTCCACGAATCCACCGAGTGGTACCTGCGTTCGTTCCGGCGCATCGTTCCGAGCATCGGCATGTTCGACTTCTCACCGATCGTGGCGCTCATCGCCCTCTACGTGAGCAACGTGGTGGTGGTCAGGGTGCTCGAGGCGCTTTGACCGACGCTCCGGAGTGGGTCACCCGTCATGAGGGCGGCGTGACTTTGGCCGTGAAGGCGGTGCCCCGCTCCCGCCACACCGGGGCGGTCGGCGTGCAGGATGGTGCCGTGCGCATCCAGATCGCAGCGGCCCCGCACAAGGGCCAG
Organism: uncultured Actinomycetes bacterium; assembly: GCA_903943955.1. Taxonomy (GTDB): domain Bacteria; phylum Actinomycetota; class Thermoleophilia; order Miltoncostaeales; family Miltoncostaeaceae; genus SYFI01. The sequence continues at coordinate 9,541 of CAJAPZ010000040.1, read as the reverse complement.
TCCAATGCCGCCCTCTGTGTCTATCTCGCTGAGCAGGCCGGCGTACGTCCGAGCGCGGTCCGCTTGCGCCGTGGGTCGACCGGCGCGCGCAAGCTCATCGAGATTGATGGCGACCCCGATCAGATCATCGCCCGGCTTGCCGTGCTTGCGGGAGAGATCGCGTGAACGGTCCGGATCACACGAGACGAAGGGCGATATCGCACGCAATCGAGCGGCGGTTGCGGCGCGAAGCCGGGTACCGCTACATATTGATGGGCCTCATTGCGGCGTCGGTCCTTGCGCTTGACCAGCTGACCAAGGTCATCGTGCGCGCCACCATTCCGGTGGGGGACACGGTTGAAGTCCTGCCGGGCGTACATCTGGTGGATACCGTCAACACTGGGATCGCATTCAGTCTCTTTCCCGGAAGGCAGGTCCTGGTCTCGGTGGTCACCCTCGTCGCCATCGGCGCGATCGCGGTGCTGCTGGTGGGCTTTGCGGGGCGGCACGCCCTGGTGCCAATCGGAGGGGGGCTGCTCCTCGGTGGGAGCATCGGCAACCTGATTGACCGAGTGTTTCGCGATGGCGTGACCGACTTCATCGCCATCGGGCCCTGGCCGCCATTCAACGTGGCCGATATCGGTGTCGTGGCTGGCGCGATCCTGCTGGTGACTGCGCTCGTACTGTCGGGTGGCGATGGCTGACGATCGCATGGTGAAGTTTGTCGTGGGGGGCGACATGGTGGGGCGCCGCCTCGACGCAGTGCTCGCCGAGTGCGAGATATTCGACAGCCGCGCTGAGGCGCAGCGCCTCATTGATGCAGGTGAGGTAACGGTGAATGGCGTGATCAAAGCCAAGCGTTACCGCCTGGCCGAGGGTGAGGCCGTTGTCGCCGCACTCGGGCCGCCGCCCCGCCCGCCCGGCGATCTGCACGCCGAGGAGATTGACGTGCCGATCATCTATTCCGATGAGTCGATCGTGGTGGTGGACAAGCCGTCGGGCATGGTTACCCATCCGTCCCGGGGGCACGACGAGGGGACCCTCGTGCACGCGCTCCTCGGGGCGGGGATCGCGGGCGGGGACGACCCTGATCGGCCGGGAATCGTGCATCGCCTGGATCGGGATACCTCTGGGCTGTTGCTGGTCGCGCGTACCGATCGAGCCCACCGGCGCCTTGGAAAGATGATGCGCGACCGGGCGATCGAACGGCGATACCTCGCGTTGGTTCACGGCGAATTCCCGCCGGCACTGAGCATCGATCGGCCACTCGGACGCGACCCCCGTCGTCGGACGCGCCAGACGGTGCTCCCCGCCGGCGGGCGCGAGGCGGTCACGCACTTCCGGACGATCGAGCGGCTGGGGCCGCTGTGCCTGATCGAGGCACGTCTTGAGACCGGGCGCACGCACCAGGTACGGGTTCACCTTGAATCCGCTCGGCATCCAGTGGTGGGAGACCCTCTTTACGGGCAAGGTCGTGCCGCATTCGGCCTTGAACGCCAGTTTCTGCACGCATACCGACTGCGGCTGCCCCACCCTGAGACCGGGGAGGATCTGGCGTTTGAAAGCCCGTTGCCCCCTGATTTGGAGGCTGCCCTTGCCGCCGCGCGTGTGCGGGCGGGCCGGGCAGGCTAGAGTTCGTCGTCGGGTCCGCATCAGGCGGACCCGGCTTCCTGCACTCAACCCCGACGGGGTATACGTGGGGGGTGGTGGTCGGCATATGCCGACTCCTCCCGCGACCTGTCGGAATTCATCGTCCAAGAACCAACAAGGAGTCGTGACGCGTGCCTGTCGTCACCATGAAGCAATTGCTGGAGTCCGGAGTCCACTTCGGTCACCAGACCCGCCGTTGGAACCCCAAGATGAAGCGATTCATTTTTGGTGAGCGTTCTGGCATTTACGTGATTGATCTGCAGCAGACGATTGAGCTGCTGGAGCGCGCGCACACGTTCGTGAAGAACGTCGCAGAGCGCGGCGGCACCGTGATGTTCGTGGGAACGAAGAAGCAGTGCCAGGACAGCGTGCGCGAGCAGGCGATCCGTGCCGGCATGCCCTACGTGTCGCACCGTTGGCTGGGCGGTCTTCTTACCAACTGGTCAACCATCAGCCAGCGCATTCGCCGCTTGCACGAGCTTCGCGCACAGGCAACCGGTGGCCAGCTGGCCCTGCTACCCACCCGTGAGCGCCTTGCTGCCGAGGCCGAGCTCGTGAAGCTCGAAGCGAACCTTGGCGGGGTCTCGGACATGCAGCGCCGGCCTGACGCGGTGGTGATCCTGGACCTGAACAAGGAGATGATCGGCGTGCGCGAGGCCAACCGCCTCGGCATTCCCGTCGTCGGTCTGGTCGACACCAATTGCGACCCCGACGAGGCGTCGTACATCATCCCCGGCAACGACGACGCGATCCGTTCTTGCTCGCTCATCCTGTCGGTGCTTGCTGACGGGATCCGCGAGGGCAAGGGGCTCGAGCCCACCGGTGGCTACGAGGAGGCCCGCGCTGCCGCCACAATCGCAGCCGCAGCCGGCGATCCGGATGCCGCTCGTGCCACTCGCGCAGCTGCACGTGCGGAGGCCAATGCCGCGGCACTTGCAGCGGCATCTGGCGAGCTGCTCGTTGAGGCCGTTGTGATGGCAGAGGCCATCGACGCAGTCGCTGAGGCTGAGGCCGTTATCGACCTCGCCGAGGCAGTCGTTGAGGCAGCCATTGAGGTCGACTCCAGCGACGCCCTCGTTGAGGTTTCGATCGTGGCGGATGCCGTCGAGGCAGTCGTCGAGGCCGAGGCAGCAATCGTGGTCGCTGCGGCAGTGGTGGAGGCGACCGTCGAGGCAGAGAACATCGACCCCGCCGTTGAGGCAGCCATCGTGGCTGAGGCCGTCGAGGTAATCGTCGAGGCCGAGGCCGTGATCGAAGCCGCAGCAGAGATCGTTGAAGATGTCGCTGCCGAGGTGATTCTCGACGAGGCCGCTATCGAGATGGCCGCAGACATCGCCGTTGCCGACGTGGCACCGGAGGCCGCTGGAGAGGAGTCCGCGTCGTGAGCACCACACAGATTCCGGCTGCGCTGGTAAAGGAGCTCCGCGAGAAGACCGGCGCGGGGATGATGGACTGCAAGAAGGCGCTCACCGAGACCGGTGGCGATGTTGAGCAGGCCGTGACACTTCTTCGCAAGCAGGGTCTCGCAGCGGCACAGAAGCGTGCCGGCCGTGACGCGAATGAGGGGACGGTTGCCAGTTACATCCATCAGGGCGGGCGCCTCGGGGTGCTCGTAGAGGTGAACTGCGAGACCGACTTCGTTGCGCGCACCGATCGCTTCCAGCAGTTCGCCCACGACGTTGCGCTCAACGTGGCGGCGATGAAGCCGCTGTACGTGTCGTCCGACGACGTCGCCGACGAGTACAAGGCCAAGGAGCGCGAGGTCTACGCCGACCAGGCCAAGGACAAGCCAGAGAGTGCCCGCGAGAAGATCGTGGAGGGCAAGCTCGCCAAGCATCTGAGCGAGATCTGCCTGCTTCAGCAGCCATTCTTCCGTGACGGCACCGAGAAGAACCAGCGCACGATGGAGGACTTGCGCGCGGAGGCCTCATCGGAGCTCGGCGAGAACATCACGATCCGACGGTTCGAGATCTTCCAGCTTGGCGAGTAGCGACCAGACCGATGGCGCCCCGGGCAGCCCGGGGCGCCTCGACCCGGTGACTTTCTCCCGTGTGCTGCTCAAGCTCTCGGGTGAGGCCCTCATGGGCGATCAGGGGTATGGAATCGATCCTGATCGCATTAGCGGTGTCGCACGCGAGGTGCGCGATCTGCATGACCGTGGGATAGAGGTCGCCATCGTGGTGGGGGCTGGCAATATCTTCCGCGGGGTGATGGGCGCCGCCAGCGGCATGGACCGCGCCACTGCTGACTACATGGGCATGATTGCCACCATGCTGAACGCATTGGCGATCCAGGACGCCCTCGAGAAGCTCGATCTCACCACTCGCATTCAGTCGGCCATCGCCATGCAGGAGGTTGCCGAGCCCTATATCCGCCGCAGGGCGATTCGACATCTCGAGAAGAAGCGCGTTGTGATCTTCGCCGCCGGTACTGGGAATCCGTTTTTCACGACCGACACCACGGCTGCTCTCCGGGCGTTGGAGATCGGCGCCGCCTGCATTCTTATGGGCAAGAACAACGTCGAGGGCGTGATGAGCGCTGATCCCCGCGAGGATCCATCGGCAACGCTCATCCCCAGCATCTCGCATATGGAGGCGATCGAGCGTGGCCTCAAGGTGATGGACACCACCGCACTCACGCTCTGCATGGACAACGATCTGCCACTCCTGGTGTTCAACATGCAGGAGGAGGGCAACCTCGCCCGAATCCTCAGCGGTGAGCACGTGGGGACAGTGGTCAGCAGCCCGGCGACAGCCGGAGGGAAGGCTTGACATGAAGGAGCGCATCGACGACGCCAGGCGCCGCATGGAGGGCGCGACCAAGAACTTGTCCAACGAGTTCTCGGCCCTTCGGACTGGGCGTGCGAGTACAGCCCTCCTCGACCGGATCAACGTCAACGCGTATGGCGCCATGACTCCGCTCACGCAGCTCGCGAAGATTCACGCCCCTGAGGCACGCCTCATTACGGTGCAGCCCTTCGACAAGACCATGATGACTGACATTGAGCGAGCCATCATGGAGTCTGACCTCGGCCTGACCCCGAGTAATGACGGCACCACAATCCGCCTGCCGCTGCCGCAGCTCACTGAGGAGCGCCGCAAGGAGCTCGTCAAGGTGGCGCACCGCATGGCTGAGGAAGCCCGCGTGGCGGTGCGCAATGTGCGCCGCGATATTTTGAACGAGATGAAGCGGGCCGAGAAGGATGGCGAGGTGTCCAAGAATGATCTTGGCCGGGCACAGGACGACGTGCAGAAGCTCACAGATGCAGAGGTGAAGTCTGTGGACGAGATGCTCGCTCGCAAGGAAGCGGAGATCATGGAGGTCTGACGGCACCCGCCGTCACCTTCCATACCGCAGGAACGGGCCAGTGACGCTCCTCTCACGCCTCCGGGCTGCCCGCACTGCTCTTGGGCGTCGCCACGACGACCGACCGATGGTCCCCATAGGTCGCGTTCCCCGATCCGTGGGGATCATCATGGACGGCAATGGGCGGTGGGCACAGCAGCATGGGCTGCCAATCGCTGCGGGGCATCGCGCGGGCGCCAGGGCATTGAGAGAGGTGGTTCGTGCTGCTGGAGACCTTGGGGTGCAGGATCTGACCGTCTTCTCGTTCTCGACCGAGAACTGGTCGCGCCCGAGCGACGAGGTTGACGATCTGATGGGGCTCTTCTCGGATCTCATCGATCGGGAGGTCCCGGACCTGCACGAGGAGGGGGTGTCCATCCGCTTTATCGGCCGCCTGTCCGCCCTTGATGCGCCGCTGCTTGAGAAGATCGCGCGGGCTGAGACGGTGACGGCCGGGAACACCCGCATGCGCCTTTTTATCGCGATGAACTATGGGGGCCGCGCCGAGATCGTCGATGCTGCCCGCCGATTTGCGGCGGAGGCCGGCCCCGACGCCCCGGACTCGGATTTCGGGAACTACATGTACGCCGCCGACCTCCGGGACCCGGAACTGATCATCCGCACCAGTGGCGAGCAGCGGCTTTCGAACTTCCTGCTGTGGCAGTCCGCGTACGCCGAGCTGGTGTTCTCCGACCAGATGTGGCCGGACTTCGGACGTGATGATCTCGCAGCCGCGTTCGCCGACTACGCGTCCCGCGACCGGCGGTTTGGCAAGCGATGACCAGCCGCCTTCTCGTCGCAATCCCGGGCATCGCGATCATTCTTCTGGCGGTCGCGCTCGGGGGCCCGGTCTTCGCCCTCTTCGCACTGGCAGTCGCAATCGGTGCGCTCTTTGAGTTCTACGCGCTTACCGCCGCGTTTATGCCATTGCGGGCGGCGGGATACGCCACTGCGGTTGCCACGGTGTTGCTGGCGCTCTGGGTGACGCCATCGGAGCGGGCCATCATCCTGGCGCTCGCTCTGGGGCTTCTGTTCGCGGCGCTCGCGGCACTTCGCCTGTCCAACCGCGAGGAGATCACCCTGCGCGTGGGGATGACCCTCTTTGGCGCCATGTACATCGCATTCCCGGTTGGCGTACTCGTGCTCATGCGCGGTCTTCCCGATGGCGCGGGTGTCATCGTCAATCTTCTCGTCGGCGTGTGGATGTTTGACACGTTCTCGTACTTCGGCGGCAAGTTGTGGGGATCACGGCCAATCGCACCGCGGACGTCACCCAACAAGACGTGGGAAGGATTCATCACCGGCCTGGTCGGCGGCACCCTCGGTGTGTTCGTGGCTGGCCTGTACATGGACTGGATTAACGGCTGGCAGTCGCTCGTCGTGGGGGTCGTCATCTGCCTCACTGCCTTCATCGGCGATCTGTTTGAGTCGATGATCAAGCGCGACGCCGGGGTGAAGGACTCGGGCAGGATCCTGATGGGACACGGCGGAGTGCTCGACCGATTCGATTCGCTGCTGTTCGCATCGCTCGGGACGTATCTGGTGACCGTATGGCTGATCTTCTGATCGCCTCCGCGTAGGATCGCTCCATGGACCTTCCCCTCCTTACCCGCCTGTGCGAGACGCCCGGAGCCCCCGGGCGCGAGGACCGCATCCGCGAGCTGGTCATCGCAGAGATGTCCCCTCACGTCGACGACATCAGCGTTGACCCGATGGGCAGCGTTGTGGGTGTGCGCAAAGGGGGTGGCGGGCCGCGCGTGATGCTCGCCGCACACATGGATGAGCTCGGCTTTCTGGTGAGCCATATTGACGACGAGGGGTTTATCCGCGTCGTCACTCTTGGGGGTTTCGACCCAAAGACCCTCGTGGCGCAGCGGGTCATCATCCACGGCCGTGAGGATCTGCTCGGCGTGATGGGCAGCAAGCCCATTCACATCATGAGCGACGAGGAGCGAAAGCGGCTCCCCAAGGCTGAGGACTTCTACGTTGATGTCGGTCTGCCGGCCGATCGTGTGCGGGAGATCGTGCGCCAAGGCGACGCCGTGACGCGCGAGCGCACCCTTGCCCCCCTCGGCGACCTCATTACGTGCAAGAGCCTCGACAACCGGGCTGGGCTTTACGTGATGCTCGAGGCCATTCGGAGGCTTGGGGACCATGAGTGCGAGGTTGTTGCTGTGGCAACCACGCAGGAGGAGGTCGGCCTGCGCGGAGCGCGTGTGGCCGCGGCGCGGGTGCGCCCCGACATCGGTCTGGCCATCGACATCACCCTGGCCAATGATGGGCCGGGTGCCAAGCCCCATGAGCGCATCACGAGGGTGGGGGAGGGGACCGCCATCAAGGTGTACGACTCGGGGGTGATTGTGCCCCGTCGGGTGGTGGACCATTTGGTCGAGGTGGCCGAGGCGCGGGAGATTCCCTTCCAGCTGGAGATCATGTCGCGAGGGGGTACCGACACCCGCGAGCTCCAGCTGTCGGGCGATGGGGCCCTGGCAGGGTGCGTCTCGATCCCCACCCGATACGTGCACCAGGTGGTCGAGACGTGCCATCCGGCCGACCTCGATGCGTCTGTGGACCTCGTGGTGGCCTTCTGCGAGACCGCAGAGTCTCTTCTCGCTCCGTAGGTTTGGAGGGGCCTCGTACGGGTGGGGTCGCCCGTGGCCGGTGATACCTTCGAACGCGTGAAGCGCATCCTCATCCTCGGAAGCACCGGTTCTATTGGGGTCCAGGCACTTGATGTCATTGACAGTGCCGATGACATGGTGTGTACGGGCCTTGCGTGCGGCTCGCGGGTCGATGAGATGCTGCGCCAGGCATCGGAACGCGCAGTCAGCGCGACCTCCGCGGCGGTCGGCGGCGGTTCAGTTGCCCCGTCCACCGATTTCGCGGCGCTCATCGAGGCGTCGGCGCCCGACATCGTGCTGAACGCGCTTGTCGGGGCGGCGGGCCTGCCCCCGACGCTGGCCGCCCTCGAGCGGGGCATTCCTGTGGCGCTCGCCAACAAGGAGAGCCTTGTGGCCGGCGGCGACCTCGTCGCCGCCGTACGTGCGAAGACCGGCGCAATGCTCGTGCCAGTGGACAGCGAGCACTCAGCCCTGTTCCAACTGCTGGAGGGCGTCGATCCGGTGCGTGTTCGGCGGGCAATCCTCACGGCATCCGGCGGGCCGTTCAGGGGTCGCACTGCCGACGAACTCCGCGATGTGAGGCCCACAGATGCCCTCGCGCATCCCACATGGACGATGGGGGCCAAGATCACCATCGACTCGGCGACGATGATGAACAAGGGCCTTGAGGTGATTGAGGCGCACCACCTGTTTGGCCTGAGCTATGACCAGATCGAGGTCGTGGTGCATCCGCAGTCCACCATCCACGCGATGGTGCGGCTGGATGACGGGAGCCTGATCGCCCATATGGGGCCGCCCGACATGCGGGTTCCCATCGGTCATGCGCTGCGCTGGCCGGCGGCCCCTCCGGCGCGCGCCCAGATGCCACTGGCGGGAATCACGTTGACGTTTGAGGAGGCCGATCTGGTTGCGTTCCCGTGCCTGCGCCTCGCAAGGGAGGCCGGGACCATTGGCGGTACGGCTCCGGCGATTCTGAACGCCGCGAACGAGGTGGCAGTGGCCGCGTTCCTGGACGGCCGCCTCGGCTTCATGGGCATTCCAGAGGCGGTGGAGGCTGCGCTGAACGCAGTCCCGGCAGAGCCGGCCGACACGCTTGAGGCCGTACTGGACGCCGATGCGCGCGCCCGGGTCGTTGCGGCTGGCGCAGGGGTGGGCTGATGCTCGGGGTCAATATCTTCGTGTTCGTCCTTGTGCTCATGTTCCTTGTGCTCGTGCACGAAGCGGGACACATGGTGGCCGCGAAGTGGTGCGGGATGCGCGTCGAGCGTTTCTCAATCTTCTTTGGCAGGCCCGTGGTCAAGTTCACGCGAGGCGAGACCGAGTACGGCATCGGGTGGCTCCCGCTCGGCGGGTACGTGCGCATTTCGGGGATGAGCCGCGACGAGGAGTTGGCGCCGGAGCTGGTTCCGCGTGCGTACTACGCGGCCAAGACGTGGAAGAAGATCGTGGTCATCGCCGCCGGCCCCGCCGTGAATCTCGTCGTCGCGTTCCTGTGCTTCGTTCTGTTCTTCTGGATTGGTGTGCCCGGGTTCGGGGGAATCGGCGTGCAGGATGTGAAGCCTGGGGCGCCAGCCGCGAGCATCGGAATGGTTGCGGGCGACCGCATCGTGTCGGTGAACGGCATCAGCGCCACCAGGGAGAGCACTGCCCTTGACGCGCTGAACGCGGTCCGCTCGAATCCAGGCCAGCCGGTGGTGGTGCGATTCGTACATGGCGATTCGCCCACAGTGATCACACGACGCGTCGTACCGACGCCCACTGAGGTGGGCGGCGAGACCATTGGTCGGATCGGCGTCGGCCTCAGCGAGATCGCGGGTCCACGCGTAAGCGCGGGTCCGATCGGCGGTGTCACCAGTGCCGGATCACAGGTGTGGGAACTCATAGACGCGAATGCGCGTGGTATCGGGAGCCTTTTCAGCAGCTCCGAGGCTCGCCAGCAGGTGGGC
>CAJAPZ010000039.1 GCA_903943955.1 uncultured Actinomycetes bacterium | reverse complement strand
CGGGCGGGCTGCGCCAGTCCACCACGATCGCCTCCATGTCGAGGCCCAGATGCGTGGCATTCCAGCGGCTGAACTCCACTGCCGCGGGATACCAGTCGGTGCTCATGGCGTGGGCCCCGCGCATCGCCGCCACCATGGCAGCGGTGCCGATCCCCCCACCAAGTTCAAGCACGGACCTCCCTGCAAGGTCCATCGCGGCGAGCACCCCGCACAGCACGCGACCGCTCGGCCACACCTCCGCCCAATAGGGGAGGCGCTCATCATCTGCAAACTCATCTTCGTCGATGAGCGCCTCGGCCGACGGGGGGCGCCGTATGCGCAGGGTCAGATCCCCCGCGGGGATCTCCTCCCAGATCGCTCTTTCATCGTCCGGATGCACGGCGGGGGAGCGTAATCGCACCACGGGGCGCTATAGTCCCCGGCCGTCAGATCCGAGGAGAGATTTCCCAGTGAGCGAGACGCCGACCGACGTAGAGGCCCCCGTTGAGGAGGCTGCCGTGGTGACCGAAGAGGCTGCCGTGGTGACCGAGGAGACCCCGGAGCCCGAGGCTCCCGCCGAGGCCGAGGCCGTGGTTGAGGAGATGGTGGTTGAGGAGATCGTGGAAGAGGGCACTCCTGCAGAGGAGTACGAGCCCGAGGACGCCGCTGACCCCTCTGGGCCACGTGCCCGCGAGGGTCTCGCCACGCTCTACCTGTGCGAGCGCGGTCACCGCACCCTCGCCATCTGGAGCGAAGCCCCCAGCACGTGCCACGCACGGCCCACGCGCAGTGGTCCGGAGTGCGGCCGTCAGGTGTACCACTCCACCGAGCTTCCCGAGCAGGTGCAGAAGGCACTCAACCCGATCAAGGCCTCCAAGAAGTCCTCAAAGGGCTAGCAGCCCCCCGCAGAGCACTACGCGACGGGCGCCTTCCGGGCGCCCGTCGTCGTTTTGCCTAGATACAGAGGTCCTTGCCCATGACCCCAACGCACGCCCTGAACGGCGACAGCTGGAAGCTTGCACTCAGGTTGATGCCAAATGAATGCCAGGGCCCCCATGACCAGTCCCACGGGGCATACCAGGGGTCGGCGTCCCACGTCTGGATGTTCACGCTGACGTTGACATTCCCGTCAATGCTGGCGTAAGGCGCCTGGCTTCCGACGAACAGCGTGAGGTTCACGGCGAAGCAGCCCTGAGCCTGCACGATGAGCAGGTTGATGGTTCCCGAGCACATGTCGGTGTTGAACACCGCGGATGCGGAGAACGTGCCGTCTGACGACATGTTGATGTTCGTGACGAAGTTGAATCCAGCGGCGGCGATGTTGCCGCTCAGCGAGAACTGCACGGGGCCCAGCTGGCTGCAGTTGTTGGCGCAGTTGGTGAACGTGACCGTTCCATCCATGGTGGCGCCGATGGACGGGAATCCCATCGTGCCGCGCAGCGATGCGTAGAAGAGTGGTACGCCGCCGGTCTTCGCACCCTGGACGAACGAGATGGTGCCGTTCGCCTGAATCTGTCCGCTCGATGGGTCGCCCACGCTCATCGCGACGTTGGCTTCGACGCTCATGTCGGTGGGCGTCTGGGTGAGGGTGACGTCGGCGTGCCCGACATTGAATCCCGCAAGCACCAGACGGTCGACCGCACCGCGAAGGGTGACGGAGGGCACGCCGTTGATCTCGGTGAAGCGGCCGTTGATCTCGACGACGGTGTCGCCGATGTTCAGCTGTGCGCGCCCTGTCACCTCCACGTTGCCACCGGCGTTCGACACATGTGCCGCCACATTCAGTTGCAGACCCGCCAACCCGAGGTTGCCCGAGCCGTCAAACGCGAAGTCGCCGTTACTCTGGAACGCCCCTGACACGTTGACGGTGCCACCTGCCTGCTCTGTGCCCAGTGTGAGTGCGGCCGAGGCGGTGGCGTACGCGATACCGCCCACGTCGCCGATCGCCACCGAGCCGGTGGTCTCGAACTCGCCGAGGTTCAGCGACACGTTGCTGGCCGACAGGCTGAAGTCGCCCGTGGTAGGGGCCACCTGCTCGCCGGTCACCGTGCGCACCGTCTGCGTGCAGCCATCCTTGTAGACGAACGTGCCCTGCAGGGTCGCCTGAAACACCGTGCCGATCTGGACTGTTCCCTCAAAGGCAGCGCATGCCGGCTCGATGTCGAGTGTGGCCGGTTTACCGGCGCTCCCGATGTTGAAGCCGGCAGCGGTGGTGAGTGCCACTTTCGCGTGCAGTTGGAAGTCGCCTGTCGACTCGCTGTAGCTCATCTGGAACTCGCCGTCGGCCGTGGCGACATCCGCGATATCGATCTTCGCCTGAATATCAAACGAGATGTCTTCGACCACGCCGTTGTCGATCGCCACCTTGAATTCGCGGACATTGAGCATCTGGCCGAGAATGTTCACCTTGCCGGCGGCGGAGATACTCACCTTGTTCACGCCCGGACCCACCTCGACGGCGGCGCTGAAGCGCATGTCCTCCAGCGTGAAGCCATCAACGGAGATGGCGCCCACCTGCTGCACCTCGAGCGAGGCCGACGTGGTGTCTCCCGCCTGCCTCAGGTTTCCCAGCACCTTCACGCCGTTTCCGAAGATGGTGAAGCCACCCGAGAACGACACCTCGTTGACGCCGGCGGCCTCGTCGAGATGCACCTTCAGCTGCGTCTCGTCGAACGAAACACCACCAACGGTGAATGCCCCGATGTCCAGGTGGCCGTCAAGCTTCAGCATGGGCTCGATCTCGAGGGTGGCCCCGACGTCAACTGGGGTGTCGAGGATTGTTCCGGAGAACTGGATCGAAAAGCCGGGTGCAATGGGCTTGCTGTCGGGCGACAGTTGGCAGCCGGAGGGCGCAAGGATGAACTGGAAGAAGCTCGCAGTGGCGACGCCGCCACCCAGCTGCAGCACGGCGGGTCCACCCTCCTTGCCCACTTGGAAGTCGATGCAGGGGTGCTCGGCCGACAGCTCGGCGCCCACGGTGATGGGGATCCCCTGGCCGGGCACTCCAAGAGGTCCGGCCACGCTGGAGGGCAGTTGGCCCACCGCCATCAGTTTGATGCCGGGGGTGAGGGTGACGAGGTTCACCTGGAGAGTGATGGAGGCCTTGTTGACGACGAGGCCATCCACCCCGAAGGCGTCCTGCCACCCCGCGTCATCAGTAAAGGTGAGCGATGCCGACGCCGTTTGCACCATGACGTCGTAGGCAAGGCGCATCTCGAGCGTGGGCGCCTGTACCTGTGTGCCGTTGGCACCCATGCCCTTCACGCCGAGAGCGGTGGTGGCGCCCACGGATACCGTCAGGCCGGTCGCATTGTTCTGGATTTCGAAGAACAGCGACGACGCCTGCACGCTCGACCCACCACCGGGCAGGGTGTACGTGCCGTCGAGGTCCACCTTGGCATTGAAGAAGCCGGTGTCGGCCTGGAAGGTGATGGTGCCAACCGCGTGCGCCGATTCGATACCAGCCATCTTGGTGAACCACTCGGGTGCGGAGTAGTCGCCGGTGACCGAGAACGAGCCCTTGGGAATGGGGATCGATCGCACACCCACGCCGGGGAGGTTGATGCTCATGGTGGTGTCGAACGATGACCACCCGAACCATGCGCCCGACTGGCCGCCGTTGTCCGAACCAAGCGACACGCCGTCGGCGTCGAATCCCCCGAGGGTCCAGCCCTTGGGCGTGATCATCGAGACGATCGAACCGAAGTTGCCGAGGCCCGGCACCGACAGCGATCCCATGGCGTTGATCACGAAGCCGCCGTTGATCTTGTCGGGCAGATCGAACGAGGGCATGCCGACGCTGGACGGCAGCAGCCCCTCAGGCATGTTGTAGGTGACGTTGAGGGACGGGCTGCCCAGTTCCACCCCCGCGCCGAGATTGAGGTTCGGAAGCGTGGCGTACAGGGAGAAGCCCCCGCCGTCGCCAAGGCCGAGGATGGCGGTGGCCTTGGCATTGATGGGGGAGATGACCGGCGGCGCGAGCGTCGCGTCGGTGCTCAGCTTGAGGAACATCGTGCCCTTGGGGCAGGCGGGCTGCGTGCCGTCACCGCAATCGTTGGTGAGGTTCAGTTGCACATTTGAGAGCGTGAGGATGCTCGAGACCTGCCAGGTGGCGAGTTTGCCGGTGATGTCCCACTTGGACACGCCCTTCTCCTGGCCGATCGAGCCGGTGAGGTTGGCGGCCGAGAGCGCAAGGCCGGGCAGTGGGGACCATGTGGGACCACCCTTGCCGGCCAGATCAAGCGTCCAGTCCTCAGAGCCCGTGTACTTGAGGTTGGCGGCGATTTGCAGGGGGTCGCTCGCCCCGCTGTCGATCTTGACCGTCGCGGAGCCCGTGAGCGTCGGGCCCTTCTTCACGTCGGGCGTCCACTTGGCGGTGACGCCTTCGAGGCTCACGCCATCGGCCAGTTGCACGGGATTGACGATGGATCCGGTGACGGTGGTCGTGGCGTCCTGGTCGGGCGCGGCCTTGGTGATGGTGCCGGCCAGATCCATGGGCGATCCGCCGACGTTCAGCACGCGGGTTCCGGTGACCGACGCGGTGTAGGTGCCATCCTCCTTCACCGTGCCCTCCACCACGACCTTGCCATCCTTGCCACCGGTGGCCGTGGCCTCGATGCTCCACGAGTTCTTCGCAAACGTGATGGTGGTGGCGCCAGCCCAGCCGGTGGGCAGGGTGAGCAGGGGGAAGTGCGTGGCGTCAACAATCTGGCCCACCAGGCCTGACGGCGCATCGCCGGCGGCGAAGGTGTAGGTGATGGCCTTGCCCTTGCCCACGCTGAGCGGGCCGATGCGCCACGATGCGGGCAGGGTGATCGTGCCTGTGGTGAGCGTGATTCCGGTGGTGCTGAGGGTGCCGCTCGCGCCCTTCACCGACACCTGACCAACCGACAGGTCCGATTTGGAGAACGTGTACTGAGGGCTGCTTGGCTCGGATGTGGCCTGACCCGCTGCCATGGAGCGGAGACCGCGCAGCGTCGTGGCGGCACCCGGGGCAAGCTTCACCGACAGGGGACTGCCACTCGTGGCGGCCTTGGCTGCCTGCGACAGCACGGCGACGGCCTGCGGTGAACCGCTGCCGCCTGCGCCGACCATCACCTGCCCGGTGGCCACGTGCCCCTCGGCGTCGCGTGCGCGTACGCGCATGACGACGGGGGACTTCGAGTTGGGGGTGCGGATGTCGGTCTGGCGCGCCGTGGGGCTGCTGATCGTGGCAGCAGGGCCGCTCACCTGACTCCAGCTGTATGTGACCGCACCGCCCCAGGCGCCACGGGTCTGCGCGGTGAGGGGCACCACGGTGCCCGGCTTGGCCGACACGAAACCACCACCACCGATGTTGACGCGGGGGGTGTTGGAACGGGCCGCACGGGCACGCCGCGCATTACTCGCGGCAGCAGCGCGACGCGACGCGGTGGTACCTCGCACGGCGCGTTGACGTGCGGTCGCGGCTGCGCGCTGTGCGGCGACGATCCCGGCTCGCGCTGCGGTGTCTGACGGGCTGAGCCCAGTGCCGCGCGTGGCGGTGCGCGCCATCTTCTGGGGCACTGCCTGGACCACGGTCACCGTCTCTCGCTGGGTGGCGCTGCGATCGGTGATGGTCAGGTCGAATACGAACTGGGTGCGGGTGGTGACAATGGGGAGGACCGCGTGGGTGGAGGGCAGGGTCGCGCTGTCGATGCGCGCAGTAGGCGTCACGCGACCCTTGCAGGCCCGGAGCTTCGCGACATCGCCGGGCGTGAGGCAGCGCTGGCTCCAGCGGTACGTGAGGGAGATGCCGTTGCCCACGCTGGATGTGCCGTCGAGGGCCACACGGCGGTGATAGGCGGTCATCTCGCGAACAGCGCTTACGACCTTGGGCGTCGCGGTGGCACCCACAGTGATGTGCGCGCGCACCGGCAGCGGTGCCTTGCGCATTCCGGCCTGCAGGCTGCCGTCGCTGGCGCGCCCGCGTGCCTTCCACACCATGTCAGCGCGCGATGCGCCCTGACCCGGGGCAGCGGCCAGGTGCACCACCACGCCCGGGGTGCGCGCCTTGCCGCGCACAGTTCCCCGGTAGCCACACGCCACCGTGCGTCGGGTCGGTGCACTGCATTGCCAGCCGGATGGCGCGGTGATGCGCGCGACGCGCACATTCGCGGGCAGACGGCCGGTTGCGGAGAGGCCACTGACCGGGTCAGTGCCCTCGTTTCCCAAGATCATTGACATCTTGCCCACGCCACCCGACGTGGGCTCCTGCGTCACCGCCATCGACGGGCGCAGGGAGTTGGGGTTGTCGACGACCTCCACCTTCATGGGCAGGGTCTTGGTCACGTTTGATCCCGCGACGACAGCGCTGATCGCTCCGAGAGCGGCCGTGGGGTCAGGCTTCGTGGGGTGCACTGTCACGAGCACGTTCCCGAAGGTGGCATCGGGGGCCACCGGGGCGGATGGCGTGAAGGTGCATGCCACGTCGGGCCCGGGGGCACACGTGACACCCTCGCCGGGTTGCACCGCCTTCAGGCCCATTGCGGCACCGATTCGCTGACGGATGCTCACCGGCACGCCCGGCTTCAGCGCATCGCCCCCGCTGTTGAACAGCGCGATGCGGTATGTGAAGTCGTCCAGTGCGGGCACGCGTTGGGTGCTGCCATCGACCCACGGGGTCCAGGTGGACTGGGTGAGGAAGAGTACCCGCGGCGTGGCAACGGCATCGCCGGGGTCGACGATGGCAAGGGCAACGGTCCGCTCCACCCCGCGAACGCCGTTCTTGCGACCGATGGGTGCGAACACGATCTTCCCGGGGCCGGCGGGCATGCCCGCGGGAGCCGAGAGCATCAGGTCGAAATGCACGTCTGCGCGAGGCCTGAGTGATCCGGCCGAGCGGCAGGTGATGGTGGGGCTGACGCCCTCACAGGCCCAGCCCTTCGTGGGCACCGACGCCAGTACGCCCTTGGGAATGGTGATCGTGGTGCCGACGATGCGTCCGTGTGTATCGCCCACATTCGTCATGCCCATCACGAGCTTCGTCGGGCCCCGGCCAGCCACCACCTGAATGCCCTTGGGCGCGTCCGCGTGAATCTCGAGGTCGACCAACGTATCGGCCAGGTTCAGTTCCATTGGGCTCTTGAACAGTGCGGTATTCGCCGGGGGCGGAACTGCCCTGGGGTCGGTCGAGGTATCCGACACCCGGGAGAGGGTGCCGTCAAAGTGCGCGATACCCGTGAGCGTCCACCGGTAATCGATCTTGCTCGCATCGGTGCGGGCGGGCCAGCGCACCTTGATGACCTTGGCGAGGTCGCCGACGGCCATGCCCTGCATGGTGCGGCAGCTGCCCTTCCCCTTGATGGAACAGCGCCATCCTGCGCCGGTCACTGTGGTGCCGCGGAACGGGAGATTGGGCAGGACGTGCGAGATCTGCAGCGCGGGGGCGCCGTCGCCCGCGGCAACCGCTGCGCTGCCGACGTTCTGCGGGATGAGGTCGTATCCGTCCCATGTGGCGGGGTCGCCGGGCGTGGTGCTGGGGCGCAGCACCTTGCTCACCACGATGCGCGGGGCGGGAGGCTCGCCCGTCGACTGCACGGGTACGGTCGTTGATGCCGTGAGTGGGGCGGCGCCGGCTTGCGGCACTGAGAGGTCGGCCTGCACCACACCCAGGTCGATGGGCGCTTCCCCAGCCGCCACGGGCGGCAATGAATCCGTGCCCTGCAGCACCAGGATCAGCTGCGTCGACTGATCGGGGGACAGCGCGTAGGGCGTGGACTCATTTCCCATCGTCCCCAGCGTGCAGGTGACGATGGGCGCCGTTCCCGTGCAGCTCCACTGCGCCATCTGGGTAATTGACTCGGGGAGGACGGTGCGGGCTCGAACGAACGTGAGGCCATCCGGAAGGGTGACGGTGGCGGTGACGGGGCCGTCCGCGGGCGCGGGGCCGTCGAATGCCACCCCGAATATGACTGCCGAGAGGCGGCCGGAGGCGACCTGGAGCGCCTTCGGCGCTCCATCGCCCGCTGCGGCACCTGTGTACTCGGGGACAATGGTGGCGTCGAGCGTGGTGAGGGGCTGCGAGTCTTGGCTCAGGCCGGGTGATGCGCAGAGCAGAAAGCCGCCTGCTGCGAGCGCGCCAGCAAGGAAGAGAATACGGGGGTGGTGTTTCCGGGAAAACACCCCGTAAAAACTACCGCAACGGTGCTGCCGCTGCCCCGGGGCTAGGCGGTCATCTCCTCCGCGCGCGTCACCATGCGCTCCATCTCTGCGAATCCGGGCTCCCAGCACGCGGGGTCGTCCAGATCCACTCCGAGCGGGCGAAGCAGGTTGGCGGGTGTGCCCGATCCCCCGGCCGAGAGGAACTCGAGGTATCGCGGAACGAATTCCTCGCCCTGCAGGCGGTACTGCGCGTAGAGCGCGAGTGTGACGAGGTGCGCGAACACATAGGCATAGGTGTAAAAGCGCGTGGAGATGAAGTGCGGGATGTACGACCAGCCCAGGCGGTACCCCTCGGGCATCTCCACTGCATCGCCGTAGTAGGCCGCGTTCTGGTCCCACCAGATGGTTGACAGCCGGTCGTCGGTGAGCGTGGTGCCCTCACCGCGCTGGCGGTAGGCCTCCTGCTCGTACCGCGCCAGCACCGTCTGGCGGAACACCGTCGCGAATGAACCCTCAACCCGCTCGCACACAAGCGCCGTGCGGGTGGCCTCGTCGGCCTCGTTGGCCAGGAGGTGATCAAACGCGATCATCTCGGCGAATGTCGACGGCACCTCGGCGAGCGCGAGCCCGGTGTGAAACGACAGTGCCGTCTGGCGCTCGGCGGCCAGGGTGAAGTGCATCCCGTGCCCGAGCTCGTGGGCGAGGGTCATCACGTCGTCCATGCGGTCGGTGAAGTTCATGAGCATGAATGGCTGGGCATCCTGAGCCACAGACGCGCAGAACGCGCCACCGCGCTTGCCAGTGCGCGGCTCCGCGTCAATGCGCTGGTCGGCGAAGAAGCCATCGGCAATGTCGCCGATGCGCGGGGAGAACGCGCGGAATGACGAGTCGATGATGGTGCGGGCCTCGGGCCACAGCACCTCCCGGGCCTCGCCCAATGGGGCGTACTGATCGGCGAGGTGCAGGTGGTCGAGCCCCAGCAGGCGGGCCTTTACGCGAAACCAGCGGTGTGCGAGCCCATAGTGGCCCTCGACGGCGCTCATCATGGTCTCGATGGCCGGGCCCGGTACCTCGTTGCGCAGGTGCGTGGGGTCCATGGGATCGTCGTAGTCGCGCAGGCGGTCCATCGCCAGACGGTCACCCACCAGGGTGTCGTAGCAGTGGGCGAGGGTCGGCGTGTTGGGCCCCAGGGTGGCGTACAGCGTCTCCAGCGCACGCATGCGAAGGTCGCGATCTGGGTTGCGTACGCATGCCAGTAGGCGGTCAATGGTGTGGGGTTCCACACCGTCGCCCGAATCGAAATCGGTCTCAAGCGTGGAGGTGATGCGACCGAACAGGCTCTGCCACGCGCTGGCGGCAGCGGGGCTGCGCTCACCCAGCATGCGCTCCTCGGGCTCGCTCAGCATGTGCCGCTTGAACCGGCGCTCGGCCAGCAGGTGGTGGCGGTCGCCAGAGACTTCACGGGCGTTCGCCAGCTCATCGGCCAGGGCATCGTCGAGCTCGAGCCATTCCAGTTCGAAGAACCGCAGCGCATTGGCGGCCTCCACCATCGAGCGGTCCATCAGCGCGTCGAGATCCTGGTTCTCGGGGTCAGATACGTCCACGGATTCGCGAAGAGAGGTGTACGAGTGCAGGCGGCCGAGTTCATTCTCGATGCGGCACAACTCGGCAAGCGCGTCGGCGAGGGTTGCGCCGTCGAATGCGGCAATCCGCCCCCGGTAACGCGATTCGAATGCTCGGCAGTCGTCAATCGCAGCGGCAAGTCGCGTACGGCAGTCGTCGGCGGAAGTGGCAAGAGGGGAGAGGTCCCAGTGGACGCCCTCGGCACGCGGAGCGGAATCAGTCGTCGTCATGCGGGCGACGTTACCGCAGCACCGCAGCCAGCAGACGGTCAGCGGTATCGGCCGGCAGGGGCGGATCGCCAGTGGCCCCTGGGTGATGGGGGCTCGTGGGGCGGTGGTAGTCGGAACCCCCCGACGCGATGAGGTCCCACCGGCGGGCCAGTGCGCCGAACCGTGCGAACTGATCGGGCATGTGCTCGGGGCGGTGCACCTCTATCCCCACAAGCCCGGCACGGGCGAGCCGGCCGACAAATGGATCGAGGTGGGCATCGTCGAGTTTCAGGGTCTCGGGGTGCGCCAGTACCGGTGCGCCGCCGGACTCAAGAACCAGCCTCACCCCGTCCTCCGTGTCCAAGCCGTCCGAGCCCACGTATGCCGGTCGCCCATCTGCCAAGTACAGATCAAACGCCTGCTTGCGGGTGCTCACGTGGCCGCCGCGGATGAGTGCCTCGGCGATGTGGGGCCGCCCGAGGGGCGCACCAGCGGCGCCGTCAAGCACGTCCTGCCAGTCGAGGGGCAGGCCCAGACCATGGAGGCGCTCCACCATTTCCTCGGCCCGCTCGGCACGGGTGGCGGCGAAACCGGCGATCATCCCGACGAGGGGTGTGGGGGCCGGATCGGCGAAGTACCCGAGCAGATGCATGCTGCCGTGAGGCACCTTGATGGACAACTCAATGCCCGGGATCACACGAACGCCCGTCGCGCGTCCGCGCGCGAGTGCCTCGTCCACCCCGGCAAGGGTGTCGTGATCGGTGATGGCCAGCACACCCACTTCACGCGCCGCCGCGATGTCCACCAATTCGGCGGGCGGGTGGGATCCATCGGACCTGTTGGTGTGGGCATGGAGGTCGGTGACCACGGCCGACGAGGGTACCATCGGCCCTATGGGGCGAATCAGGCGATCGGGCGGCGACGCATCCTCCACGGTGTTCTCGACCGAGGGTGGCCGAATACAGCCCGTTGCAGCCCCCAGCCCGTCGGCGGGCGCATCTGACGGCATCGTGCGGGTGTCCCGTACCAAGGCGGGGCGCAAGGGCAAGACCGTGACCCTCGTGACCGGTATTCAGCCTTCTGACTTGGCGGACGTCGGAAAGGAACTGCGGCGGCTCGTGGGTTCCGGGGGGTCCGTCAAAGATGGCGTCGTTGAGATTCAGGGCGACCACCGCGACCGCATCGCCGACCATCTCCGCACCCGTTTCCAGGTGAAGGTGGCTGGCGGCTAACGACTGCCTGCGTCGTGCTGACGCGTCAGGCGCTCCTGATGGCGAGCCGGTGTTCCGTAGCACGCTTGAACACCTGGGCCTCCTGTTCGGCGGACCAGATGGCCACGTCCACATCACCCTGTGCCCGCACGTGCAAGGTCACCAGATCGCCTGAGCGTTCGCAGTCGATGCCCTCAATTGCGCGCTCACGGCCAACCTCAAGTTGCTCTGCAATGCGGAGGAGTGCCGCGAGCCGGAGGATGCGGTCCTCATCGCCACGCTTCAGCAGGCGCGAGAGATCCCCGGGGGACTGGATGGACTTGCGGTGTCCGCGCACCAGTTGGGCGATGATTACCAGCTCCCGGTGAAGGAACCCCGCGAGCCCTGTGTTCAACACCAGATAGTGACCGTGCTTATGGTGGTCGTTGTAGTCCACGAGAGTTCCGACGTCATGGAGAATTGCGGCGGCGTGGAGCCACTCCCGCTCGCGCGGGTCGCCGTCGTGGAGACCGAGGCGGCTGAGGCCGTCAAACATCTCAAGCGCGAGGCGGGCCACCTGCTCGGCATGGGGCCGGTCATAGCCGTACACCTGCGCGAGGTCGCGAACGCTTGTTGCGCGGACGTCCTCGATGACGGGTGGATCTTCAGGGGCGAGGAATGCCTCCCAGAACACACCCCAGCGCAAACCCTGGGCGCAGATCTCGATGCGGTCCACGCCCGCGGCGTGCATCAGCGCGTCCACCACCACGGCGCCCGCCAGCATGATGTCGGCGCGGTCGGCCTTGAGCCCGGCGATCCGCCTGCGTTCCCGTACCGGCAGGCTGACCATCCGGTCGATCAGGTCACGCAACGCATTTCCGGTGAGCTGGTACCCATGCACCTCTCCAAGCGGATAGTCGGACGCTTTCTGCGCCATGGCGGCGAGCGTGCGGAGCGCCCCGCCCATGGCCACGATCCGACCGCCGTCGG
>CAJAPZ010000038.1 GCA_903943955.1 uncultured Actinomycetes bacterium | reverse complement strand
GCCCGTGTTGTACTGCAACAAGGCTGGCCTCCCGCTCGCGAAGTAGGCGGGGGGCCGCAGGCTGGGGCCTCTAGGCGGCGAGGTACCCCCCGACGTTGCGCGGTTTGGGGAGGACCTGACCCCGCTCGTGCAGATCCTCGATGTACATCTTCAGCGCTCCGGGAATGCCGACCGCAACTTCAGCGCGGGTTTCGCCGACCGCTCGCCGGGAAGTCGCCAGTGAGGGGTCCCTCGCGAACGTGTCGGTACGCCCGACCTCGGACGAATCAGGGAGCGCTCATCCGTGTGTGCGACCGGGGGCATGCCGGCGGTCGTCGGACGCCACGTTCTCTCAGCGTCAATCACTCCCTGAACCGACTCCGGATCAGCCGTTCCAGCCAGCGCTCACGGATACCAGGCCCGCGTTCGCCACGAGGGTCTGCTGTGCGCTGCCATTCACGTTGACGACCCGGATGTTCGCCTGGCGACCCCTGCATCCGTCAGTGACGAGGATGCGCTGGCCGTCGGCCGAGTAGGCGACCGGGCTCATGCTGGTCTTCCTCATCGGGAGCCGCACCCTTCCGGTGGAAATGCTGATGGTGGCGACGCCTGCCTGCGCAGCCTGGCACGAGATCTCGCCGGCTGTGCCGACGATGTGGGTGCCGGCAGGCGACCATGCCGCCGGGATCAGCCCCGCGCTGAATCCCTGCGCCCGCCACCGGAAGCTTGTAACTTGCCGCGCCCCGGTGCCGTCAGGCTGCACGGTCCATATCTGCGTGGGCACGATGTCGATGATGGAGAACTGCTTACCCTCGAGCGTGACTTCACTGCGCACCCTCCCCTGTCGCGATGCGGCGATGCCGGGCGCTCCCCACACGGGATTGGCGGCTCGCGTGAGCACCCGCCTGCGCGCAGCGGCGGTTGCAACAGGGGCGACGTACACACTCGTGGCGCCTTCGTCCTGGGAATGCCGCCGCCAGGTAAATGCGATGTTCGCGGAATCTGGTGAGAAGGACACGCTGCGATCGACGGCATTGCCGCGGGCGGAGATGTAGTTCTTCACCTCAAGACTGGCCACCCCGGCGAGGCTGGTGGGCACAGAGACGAGCCCGAGGCCGTTGCCGCTGAGATACCCCTTGGCATTGCTCGACTGCGTCTGGCACGCGATCAGTTGCGAGTTGGGCGCCCAGATGAGTTCGCCAACGCACTCCAAGCCTGTGAGCAACGCCCTCTCTCCGGTGGCGATATCCACCACCCCGATCTTGGGGGCTGGGGGCTGGCTGAAATTGCCGTAATCGTGGTAGGCCACCTTCGTGCCGTCGGGCGAGATGGCAGCGAATTCCCCGGAGGCAACGGCGCGCGCGCCGGAACCGTCGTCGTTCGCGACCATCACCTGTCCTTGCACCTTGGCGTCGCGCGGTGTCGTGATGTAGGCCATGGCTGCGCTCGCCGCTGCTGGCGCTGCAAGCACCACTGAGCCGACGGCGAGGGCGAGGAGGTTCCGTCTGCTCATTGCACCAACTCCGGTCCGGGGAGATATAAATCTACCGCAGGCCGGGATGGGAAGTCGTCCAGGGCGTTTCGCAGTTGGTGTGGCGGAACCTCGGGTAGCTCCGAATGGGCGCGGCAGGACTCGAACCTGCGACCGAGGGATTATGAGTCCCCTGCTCTAACCAGCTGAGCTACGCGCCCTCCCGGTCATCTTATGCGGAGCCGTGCCGGATCTCGTGGCATGGCTGCGGTGCGACCCAACGTTTGAGCGGGGTCTTTGCAGAACCCAGCCGCTGCCCGACAGTTATCCCAGCACGTTGTGAGCCCTTCGCTCTCATCAATTGAGTGACGCCCCCTGCCTGCCCCTAAGCCATTCCCGGGGCCCTCGAGCCTTGAAAGAGTGCAAGGGGCGGAAGCAGAGAGCGGAACACCATCACTTGCCCCAGCAGCCCGGCGACAAGCACCGGCTGCTGAGGGGGGAAGCCGAATCTGATCGTTGGCTTCTCGAGGTGGGGTTGCTACCCGGAGGCCCCGGCGCCACTCAGGGCGCCGAGGCCGGTCGTGAACCGGTTCAGGAAGCCGGGAACGGGTTCAGGAAGAAGGACTCCATCCCGGCGAGTGACCCGGTGCTCAACTTGACGCCGCCGACCGGAATGGTCGCGGATTCAGGGGCGTCTGTGACCATGGTCGCACCGGCCGAGACCGGACCGTTATTGATGTTCTCCATGAGCGGGCCTGCACACATCGCCATCGGGTAGTTGACTCCACCGATGGTCACCGGCGTTGTTACGACGCAGGGGAATCCCCAGAAGTTCGCCATGCCCGTGTTGGGGGCAGTGCCCACAACCAATGTGCGACCCGTCCCGGCAGCGACGGTCCAACCGGTGTCAGGGCTGTACTGAGGGAAGGTGGATGGTTCCCCGAAGCTCGACCAGATGGTGGAGGGGCCCTTCACGGTCGGACTCGTGCCCTGAAGGGTCTCGTTGTAGATCGTCCAGCCCTTCACGATCGGACAGAACCCTGTGCCCACCTGGTACTTCCTGCCATTGATGTAGGTCGACTTCTTGCTGGGGGTGATGTTGCTCGCCGCACAGAGCGCGTAGCGCCGGTACGCCATGCGGATGTCGAGGCCTGCCTTGATCTTGAGGGGCATCAGGGCGAGTGCCCTGGTCGTTGGCGAGATGGCCGCGGAAATGGCACCCGTCGCGGGAGCGGCTTGGGCCGCAGGTGCCAGTGCGAGGGCTGCGAGGCCGAGGACGGCCGCGGTGCCTGCAAGACGGCGAGTAGGGAGGTTCAACTGTGCTCCTTGGGTGGAGGTTCGTCTGCCCGCCGGCAATGCGCGAGAAGGAATATCTGACCGAGAATAGACCTAAATTCCCTGGACGCACGTGCCGCCGATTCAGCCCCCCCCGTTGGACATGGTTGGGGGGGCTGAATCGCATTACACGTGTACGCGCGACATCATTTCCTCGGGGTAGCGCGTACCGGCAGCCGCACCGATGGGGAACGCCGCATCGAGCACCGCCACGTCATCTGGCGTGAGGTGCACATCACGCGCCTCGAGGGCGCGCTCCACGCTGCTCGGCCTCCCCATGCCGACCAGGGGGATGATGTCCTCACCCCGGCTGAGCAGCCATGCGATGGCCACGGCTGCGGAGGTGGTGGACATGCGGGTGGCCATCTCCTCAAGCGGTGCAAGCAACGCGACGTTGTGGGCGAGGTTTGCACCCTGGAACCGCGGAACGTCGCGGCGCCAGTCGGATCCGTCCAGGTCGTTCTCGGTGCGGATGGTGCCGGTGAGCAGACCGCGTGACAGCGGGCTGTAGGCCACGAAGGTGATGCCGAGTTCGCGGGTGACCGGCAGCAGATCAACCTCAGGGGCGCGTTCCAGTAGCGAGTATTCGGTCTGCAGGGCGGCCACCGGGTGCACCGCGTGGGCCTTTCGGATGTTGTCGGCCGCAGCCTCCGACAGTCCGTACGCGCGCACCTTGCCGGCCGCGATGAGATCGGCCATCGCCCCGGCCGACTCCTCGATTGGCACGTCCAGATCAACCCGGTGCAGGTAGTAGAGGTCAACATAATCCAGGCCCAGGTGCCTAAGGCTGCGATCAATCGCCTCGCGCAGGTAGTCGGGGTGGCCGTTGATGGATTTGGTGGCGATCACGGCTTCGTCGCGTCGGTCGCGCACTGCCGTGCCCACCATCTTCTCGCTGTGCCCCATGCCGTACACCTCGGCGGTGTCGAGGAGGGTGATGTCGGCATCGAGTGCGCGCTGGATTGCAGCCACACCGGCCGCATCGTCACCACCGGCATAGAAGTTGGAGAAGGCCATTGCGCCCAGGGCAATCTCGCCCACGGGTGTGCCGTCGCCAAGCCGTCGTACGTCCATGTCGCTCCTCAGGTCATCACCGTGCGCTGGTCTGCTGAACCGCACGGCTGATCATGCGCG
Source organism: uncultured Actinomycetes bacterium (assembly GCA_903943955.1). Classification (GTDB taxonomy): domain Bacteria; phylum Actinomycetota; class Thermoleophilia; order Miltoncostaeales; family Miltoncostaeaceae; genus SYFI01. The sequence goes on along the minus strand of CAJAPZ010000038.1, from coordinate 17,344 downwards.
ATCAGCGCCAGCGCGCGCCCGTCCCGTATCGGGGGGTATGGAGAATCCTTTACCAACCCCGGGGTGAGCCCGAAGACGATCCTTCCGGACAGCCCAATGGTGCGGGGTCATGGTGGCGACGTCACCAATCCACGGGAGGCCGAAATGTTTATCACCGAGACCGTTGTACTCAGCGCCATCATTCTTCCCATTGCCGTCGCCATTGGCGCCGGCCTGCCATTGCTCGCCAACATGTTTGAGCGCCGGGGCCTGACGGCCGAGGCTGAAGCGCAGCCCACTGCCTGAGGCAAACCCCCCTGCAACTGCGAGACGCGGGGGGGTGTTTCGGGACTGTGGAGTTCGGCGACTCCCTAAAGTGGCCGTATGACCGACCACATGTTCTTCAAGGACGAGGGCTACGAGTTCGCGGCACGCTGTGCGATCGGAGCGGTTGCCTACCGCTTGGCCGAGGCCGGCGAGGTCACCTCAACCGCGGCGCGCATCACCGATGGCGACCCCGACTCATGGTTTGACGAGTGGGTCGCAGTGGGGGATCGCCTGCTGAAGGAGGCCCACCATTCCGAGCGCGAGGGCGACCTGGTGACAGCGCGCTACAAGTACCTGCGCGCGGCCACGTACATGGGCACCGGGTTCTTCTACGTGCTGGGTACCAAGGACCCCTCGCGGGGCCTGCCCACCTGGCGCCACCACCGTGAGGCCATCGACCATGCCTTCCGCCTGTGGCCCACTCCGGTTGAGAAGGTGCAGATCCCGTACGAGAAGACCCACCTGCACGGGTACTTCATGTCGGGCGGCGAGGGCGTGCGCCCACTCGTGATCCTCACCAATGGCAGCGACGGCACCGTGAACGACATGCTCTCGATGGGCGGTATGGATGCTCTGGAGCGTGGGTACCACGTGCTGATCTACGACGGCCCGGGGCAGGGGTACGCGCTGTACGAGCAGCACATGGCGTTTCGCGGCGATTGGGAGGCCGTGGTCACACCCGTGGTCGATTGGGCGCTTGCCCGGGGTGACGTGCAGGCCGACGCCATCGCGCTCTCCGGCGTGAGCCAGGCCGGTTACTGGGTGCCGCGCGCCGCGGCGTTCGAGCACCGGCTGGCGGCCATCATCGTCGACCCGGGCGTGGTAGATGTGATGTCCACGTGGAAGGACAAGCTGCCGCCGCAGTTGTGGGGCCTGTTTGAGTCGGGTGACGACGCCACCTTCGACACGTTCTTCACCCAGGCGACCAGCGCCAACCCGGGGCTTGCGGCCATGGTGGCCAAGCGCATGGAGCCGTACCTCACCAACTCAATGGCGGCAGTGCTTCACGAGCAGAGCAGCTGGGACGTGAAGAGCGTGGCCAGTCAGATCACGTGCCCGGCGCTCATCACCTCACCTGATGACGAGCAGTTCTGGCCGGGGCAGTCACAGGCGCTGTTCGACCTGCTGCCCATGAAGCAGAAGGTGCTGGTGTCGTTCCCGGCATCGGAGGGCACCAACTGGCACTGCGAGCCCATGGGCCTGCAGGTGCGCAATGAGCGCGTGTACGACTGGCTTGCCACGGTCATGCCGAGGCCGCCTGCCTAGAGATGGCGACCCATCTGTCGCGCCGGGGCAGGCGCAACAGATGGGTGTGCTGCTCATCCCGGTGCTCGCCCGTCGGGTCTGCCTCGGGTGCGATGGAGCGCCGTGAGGTCAGTGCCCAAACTTCACCTCGGGCAACACCTTGCTCATCCAGCGGGGCGTCCACCATGCCCACTTGCCCACCAGGCGGAGCAGTACCGGTACCAGCAGCAGCCTCACAAGGAAGGCATCCAGCAGTACGGCCACGCCGAGGATGATCCCCATCTCCTTTGGCGGAAGCGGACCGGAGAGGGCGAACGTGAAGAACACCGCCACCATCACTGCGGCCGCGGCAAGAATGACCCGGCCGGAATGGGCCATACCACCCACCATGGCGTCCTTGGGGTCGTGTGAGTGATCCCAGTGCTCACGTGCTGATGAGAGCAGGAACACCGTGTAGTCCATCGAGATGGCGAAGATCATGGCGAAGAAGAACACGGGTCCCCAGGCATCGAGAAACCCTTGGCTCTCGAATCCGAGTCCGCCCGCGAGCCAGCCATCTTGGAAGATGAGCCGGGCCACTCCAAACGCCGCACCCACCGCCAGCAGGTTGGTGAGTACCCCGATAAGTGCCACGACCGGTGCTTGGAAGGCGACAATCAGCAAGAGGAAGCCGAGCAGCAGCACGATGCCGATGACGATGGGTGTGTAGGTGCTGAGCGCGGACGACAGGTCGTACTGCTCGGCCGCCGCCCCTCCGATCATCACCCCAGCGGGCAGGCCGGATCGAAGGCGGGCGATGGTGTCGCCCGTCTCGCGGGCTGAGGGCCCCGTTGTCGGTACTGCCTGAACCATTGCAAGGCCTCCTGACCCTGGCTGCGGTGGCATCGCGGCTGCAATGCCCGCATCTGCCGCCGCAATGGTCCGCACCTGTGCCATATCGCCGGCTGGGCCAACGATCTGCAGGGTCCCGGGTGCCCCGGGGCCGAACGCCTGGGTGACGAGTTCGTATCCCTGGCGCGACGAGTCACCCTGTGGCACGACGGTGATGGATGGCATCCCAGTCTTCAGGCCAAAGACGGGGATGGCCAGAATGAGCAGCGCCAGCAGCGCGGGAAGCCCGTAGAGCACGGGCTTGCTCCAGAGCCTCTTTCCCCAGGCCTCAAACCGCTTGGACCGGTGATCGCTGTTGTGCGCCCACGGAAGTGCGCCTTTGTCCACCTTTGGGCCCAGCTTGCCGAGAACGGCTGGCAGCAGGGTGAGGGTGGCCAGCAGGATGAAGACCACCGACATCATGATGCCAAGCGCCATGGAGCGGAACGCCGGGCTCGGCACGATCATCACCGCCGACAGCGAGATGAGCACGGTGATGCCGGAGAACAGCACCGCCTTGCCCGCGGTGTCCATGGTTTCACCCACGGCCTGAACCGGGTCCTCCTTCGACCCGAACAGCGCGCCACGGAATCTCACCACGATGAACAGCGCGTAATCGATGCCAAGCGCCAGGGCGAACATGAGCGCAAAGTTCATGGCCCAGATGGAGACGTCAAAAAGCAGGGTGGTGAGGTAGAGCCCACCGGCGGTGGCGACGAGCCCGAGGATGGTGAGTAGTAGTGGAAGGCCTGCTGCAACGAAGGCACCAAATGCCAGCACCAGGATGATGAGAGTGACCGGCCACGAGAAGAGCTCGCTCTTCATCATCGCCGAGCGATTGGCCTCGTTGAAGTCGGACCACATGCCGGACGCACCGGTGAGGTTCACTGTCGTCCCGGCCGTGGCATCGGCGGCGAGCGGGGCCTTGAGGCGATCCGCTGCGCGCACCATCTCGGTGGCGTTGCCCGCCGCGCCGCCCATGATGATTGCGGTATGGCCGTCGCGGCTGATGGTCTGACCCGGAATCGGCTGCACCACCTTCGAGACCGCACCATCAGCCGCGAGCGTGGCCGTTGCCTTCCTGACCGTTGCCCTGAACGCAGGCGATGCCAGGGTCCCGTCGGGCGAGTGCACCACCACCATGAGCGCATTCGATGAGTTGCCGCCGAAGTTATCCTGAATGAGCTGCCGGGCGGCCACCGACTGCGAGCCGGTGTCCTCCCACCCGGCCCCGGACAGGCTTGTTTCAACACGGGGAGCGAGAAACCCGAGGCCGAGTGCAAGGATGACCCATGCCCCCACGACCCACTTGACGTGCGTCGCCGACCAGCGGCCGAGGCGTCCAATGGGGCCAAGATCCGGGCGCGGGCCGGTCATCGTGTGACCGACTTGAACCCGAGCCTGCGGAGCACCAGCGAGCTTGGGCAGTCACCGAGCGCCACGAACATCCACTGCGAGATTCCGACAAACGCGGTGAGGATGAGGAACCATGGTGTGACGAGCACCGCCAGCAGGATGCTGATGAGCGTCACCGTCCCAGCCATGAGGAAGAGCATGCGCTCAAGGGGCCATCCGGGTGTGGTGTTCATCGCTGGACCTCCTCGCCCATCAGTGCGGACAGCTCTCGGAGCCGCCCCTGAATTCCCCCGCATACGTGCTCGCAGAGGTCAAACACCGTCTGGTCGGCGATCGAGTAGATGACCGCGTTGCCAGCTCGCTCCCGGCCCACGATGCCGGCGCCATAGAGCAGCGAGAGGTGCTTCGACACGTTCTGCTGGGAGGTGTCGATGGCCGCTGCCAGGGCACCCACGGCCATTGGCCCGTCGCGCAGGTGATCGAGGATGCGGATGCGCATCGGCTCGGCGAGCACGCGGAACCGCTCAGCGATGAGCTCTGCGAGCGGGTCGGGAATGGGGTGCGGCACGGCCATGGGTTCCTCCTTCGGCATTTACGCACCGAACATACTGCACAACAGTATAGTTGTAAAGTGGTATACGGATGGCAGCGCCGCCTCGTGCGTCGACGGCTGCCATCCGGGGACGCGTCGCGGAGCCCATCCGGTCCCTGCACTCGAACGACCGCGCACGGCTCGTATGCTGCGGCCCATGCGCAAGTGGCCAATACCCGGTGACGATGGAATGACCCAGGAAGCCCGTCGGGCGTACTGGGAAGCCGAACACCGCGACAACGACTACGAGGGCGTGTTCACGGTCTCGCAGGATGAGGTCGTCGTCTCGCGGTGCGTCGAGGTGGCCGAGCGCCGGGGATCCCGCACGGTGCTGGTCGCCGGATGCGGGTCGAACGTGAGCATCCAGCGGGCACTGCTCGATCGCGTCGACACCGTCGAGTGCGTGGTGGGCGTGGACTTCCCGGGCGTGGTCGAGGTGTCGGCCACCCGGCTGGACGACCCCCGTGCGCGATGGGTGGGCGCCGACATCGGCACTGATGGCTGCGGTGAGCAGGCCGACCTGATCATCACGATCAACTCGGTGCTGTCCGACAGCGACGTGGAGAACCGGTCCATCCTCAGGGCCTTTCGCGAGGCAATGCCCGATGGCGGGGCGCTGGCTGGGCTGTTCGCGTCAATCCATGCGCCGCTTGAGATGGGCTACCTGCAGCCCGACAGGGCCATTCTCGATCAGGTGAACCTCGAGGAATGCCGGTTCGCCGAGCGGCAGCAGGGCATCACCCAGATCTTCTATTCGCCGCTGCGCCTTCGCGCGGTACTGGCCGAGGCGGGGTTTCGCCTCGACCGCATGGAGGTGGTGTTCCTCGACTCACCCGAACTCGCGCAACAGGCCCGCGACTACTACGGGTTGGGAACCGACCCCGATGTGATGGCCTGGGAGCTCTTCGTGGAGGCAACAGCCGTATGAATCTTGATGGCAGGCATGTGGTGATCACGGGCGCATCACGCGGCCTCGGCGCGGCGATGGCCGATCAGTTTGCGGCGAAGGGCGCCACGCTTACGCTGGTGGCACGCACGGTGTCGGGCCTTGATGAGGTTGCGGCGCGCACTGGCGGACGCGTACACCCGGCTGACCTGAGCGACCCCGCGCAGGTGGAGGGCCTCATCGGCCGCATCGAGGCCAAGGCCGGGCCGGTGGACGTGCTGGTGAACAACGCGGGCATTGACCTCACCGGCGCGTTTGTGGACATGCCGATGAGCGATATTCAGCGCATGGTGCAGTTGAACGCCATCACGGTGGCCGAGCTCACCCGCCAGGCGCTGCCGGGCATGATCGAGCGCGGCGGGGGGCACGTGCTGCAGGTCTCATCGATGGCCGGGACGGGAACGTTCCCCGGCATTGCCGTCTACGCCGCGACGAAGTCGTTCGTGACGCACATGACCGCTGGTATCAGGCTCGAGATGAATGGTCTGCCCATCGGGTTCACGGTGGTTGAGACCGGGCTCATCACGCCCACCGACATGGCCGACTCGGTGCTGTCGTACGCGCCCACCAGGGCCTCGTTCAAGCGCTTTGCGCTGCTGCTGCCCGACACGGACGTGAAGAAGTTGGCGGCCAAAGCCGTGCGTGCAGTTGAGAAGAGCAAGCGCTCGGTGCGCATGCCGGCGCGGGCCTTCCTATTCCCCATGCTCACCAACCTTCCGAGGCGCATGGCGGCGCTGCTGCTGCTCACCGGTGTGCCACGGCGCGATGGGAAGTGACCGGCGGCCACGTACGCTTGCCAACGGGGCCGGCGGATGGCCGGCGTATGAGAGGAGCACAGGTGGCTGAGGACCTTGACGAGATGGGCCCGATTGACGTGGTGGTGGTGGCGTACCCCAAGGGTGCGCCACTCACCGGTGAAGCCGCACCGATCCTGGTTGACCTGGTGGAGCGGGGGATCATCCGCATTCTCGATGCGCTGTTCGTGAGGAAGAACGACGACGGCAGCATCATTGGCATCGCCGTGACCGATCTGGACGGCGACGGCGTGAACGACGTCGTCATGTTCGAGGGCGCCCGCAGCGGCCTGTTGGCCGATGAGGACGCCGCGAACGCCGGCGAGGCACTTGAGCCCGGCGAGGCCGCGCTCATTCTGCTGTACGAGAACCGCTGGGCTGCCCCATTTGCCGCGGCCGTGCGCCGCAATGGCGGAATGCTGGTGGCAAGCCAGCGCATTCCGCATGAGGACGTGCTCGAGGCGCTGGACGCCCTCGAGTCCAACTAGGAAGGGGAGGAATCACATGGGACTTGTTCGCACCATGGGCCGTACGGCCGTCATCGCGGGAACCGCATCGGCGGTGAGCGGCCGCGTGCAGCGTCGCCAGCAGGAGAAATGGGCTGATCAGGGGCCGCAGCAGGCACAAGAGGCCGCCCCGGCGGCCGCGGCACCCGCCGCCGGTGATGAGATCACCCAGATCCGCACGCTTGCGGGCCTGGTGAGCGATGGAATCCTCAGCTCCGACGACTTCTTTGCCAAGGTGAAGCAGATCGTCGGAATGTAAGACTTGGGGCCCCGGTACCACGTCACGTCGTGCCGGGGCCCCACAGCATCGGGCCCGCAGCGCAGCATGAGCGATCGATGCTCATCGTGTCACCCCCATTGATGGCGACTGTCGCCGCGCCGTCTCGCCTCTACGATGACGCCATGATCACTGTGACCGGGCCCTCGTATCTTGACGTGCTCATGCGCGTTCCGCATCTGGCTGCCGAGGGCGAGAAGGTGCGCGGGCACGTGGTACGAGAGAGCCCGGGTGGCGGAGCCATGAACACCGCCGCATGGCTGGCTGCCAGGGGCGCCGAGGTGCGTCTGGTTACCCCCCGCGCCGATGACAGCGAGGGGCTCATGCTGCTGGAGGCCTGCAATAGCGTGGGACTGTTTGTGCACTGGGTGCCCTGCGAGCGCACCGCCCGCGCGCTGGTGCTGGTTCCCGGAGGTGGGGAGCGCACGATCTACACGGGCCACAGCAATCCGCCCGCGGGCGCCGAGATCATCGCTGCTGTGGGTGACGAGCCCGGCATCACCTGGTCATCGTGGCGCGACGCCGACCTGCGTGCGGCCGCCGCCGCCGGTGCCACGTTGCGCGCCACCGACACACGTGCCATCGCCGACGACGCTGCTGCGGGGCACCGGTGGGACCTCTACATCGGGTCGGCCACCGAGAATCCCGGAGGGGTGGGCGACGACATGCTTGAGGCCACGGGTGCGCGCTGGTGTGTGCTCACCGAAGGCGCGCACGGCGGCCGGGCATGGGACGCCGACCACGGCTGGCGTCGCTACGACTCCGTACCGGTGCCCGGGTTGGTGGATACCTGCGGGGCGGGAGATTCATTCAATGCCGGCGTGCTCATAGGCATCGCCGCGGGCGACGACATCCTCGATGCCTGTGCCCGGGGTGCCGAGGTGGCCGCACAGTGCCTCACGCAGGTGGGGTCATTCCCCATGCCACGTTCGTAGGCGGCAGCCCGGCGGCCTAACCGGCTTTGAAGCCGTTGGCCAGCGAGATGCCGGTGAGCGGTGGCACCGATGCGATGGTGGCGAGCAGTCGGCTCTCTGGGGCTGTGCGCGTGTTGGCGATGGCACCCGACGGCTCGGCAAGCCCGCGGATAAACGTGAGCCCCACATCCGTGCTCACGCCGGCAGCCGCCTGCGCGCGTGCAACCAGGGCGGTGCTGTCGGTGCTTGGTGCCCCGCCGCTGAAGACGGTCCAGCCAGCCCCCACTCGCTGAGATTCCAGCCATGTGAGCGCATCCCGGATCGCCGGGTCAGATGCCGCCACGCGCGCAGCGCGCAGCGCCACGACAGCCATGCTGGTGCTGTCCACGTCGGGTGGTTGGGAGGACGTCAAGGAGAACGACCAACCGGAATCTGAGCGTGAGCCGGTAAGCGCAGTCACAGCCGCGGGTGGGATTGGACGCCCAGCAACGCGCAGCGCCACCATTGACAGGCACTGGTCGAAGGCAGTCCGTCCGAAGCGGCCCCCGCGGTTGCTCTGCTGCAGGCGCTCAAGATAGTTGCGCCCTTCGAGCGCGCCCGACATACCTGCTGCGCGCTGGGCGATCACCACCTTCGCCATTGCTCCCGGCGTGGTTGCGTATGCAGGGGCCGTGGGCCCCAGGGTTTTAAGCGCCGGGCGCAGTGCGGCGGGCGATGCGCCGGTGAGCCGCCGACTCGTGATGATGTCCGCCTGCTGCCCTGCCGGCATTGCCGCAACGTCCTGCTGTGTGAGCCATGCGGTTGCCCTGGCGGCCACCTGGCGGTCGGCCGCCGTCGCGCTGAGCGCGGCTGGGGCCATGGCGATGATGGCCACGGCCCCGGCCGCGCTCGCAACAATGGAGCGCAGACGCACTATCCGCGTTCCCGGGCGAGGCAGGCGCGCCCACCTCGGGCGGGTGACGCGATGACCACCATGCTGTACCCGAAGCGCGTGACGACCGTGGCACGGGTGTCGAGCCCGCAGGCGGCCAGGCGCTCGGTGGCAACCTGCGCAGTGCGCGCATTCGTGTTTCGGGCTGCCTGCGATGGTGCACGCATGCTCACCACCGCCTCACCATCTGCGAGCGGCGCAACCGTCGTGGTTCTTCCAAGCCATGCCGCACGCCAGCGGGTGCCCGTCGGCGGGGCCACCGTCTCGTCGCCCTCGGCGGTTCGGCGGTTGAGCTCCCATGCCACGGACGATGCCATCTTTCCCGCCACTTCCCGGCGCTCGCCGGGCGTGAGGGACCCGTCTCCGAGGCTGGTAGGCGAGATGGCCACCGGGCCCTTTCCTCGTACCGGAACTGCCACCTCGAGGTTAATCAGGCGGCCGTTCACAGTGGCGTACGCGCGCAGCGGTCCGACTGACGAGATGTCGGAGTTCGGAGCGACATCAGGAAGCCGCACGGCGATTGGATCCAAACCGCATTCCTCCGGTCGGCCGGCGACGAAGCCACATGACCGTGCCGAATCACGGATGCTGCCGATGTTGCCCGGATGGGGGGCGGTGGCGACCACGTTGTTCCACCCGGGCAGGGTGGTGAGCGTTGCAGTGCCGTCTGCACCAGTGGTCACGGTCTGGGTTCCGTAGGCCACGGTGACCCCGCTACCGGCCGTGCGCACCGCGTTGTCGTTGTACCGGTCGACGCGAACACTGAAGGCCTCGCCGATGACCCGGGGAGCGGCCGGCGCCACGACGTCAAGTTCGAAGTCCGGGACTCCATACACACTTGGCATCCAGAGGATCTGGTCTCCCGGCCTGATCTCGACGTCATCGCTGCCCACGGATGTCGTGAGATGGTTCACCTTGAGCATCCAGGACCATCCCGGATATGGTGGTGCGGCAACCGATCCGATACGTGTGATGAACGCGCTGGGCGTACCAAAGTTGTACACGCGGAATCCGACCGTCAACCCGGCAGCCTCGGCGGTGCGAAGGAGAAACGACGTCCCCCGGTTATTGGGCACGATCGTCGTTTCGCCGTCATCGGGGTCAACAAGGGTGCTGGTGCCGCCGGTCGGTACGTTGGCCAAGCGCTCTGGGAGGACGGTGCCGTCCGGCCCTTCGACCCGGATGCTGGCGTCGCTGTCGGCCATCGCTGCCGCCGGAATCCCCAGGAGTGCCGCGCAGGCAACTGCCCACGCGATGCGGTTGTGAATCGTCACTGATCCCTCGTTCCTCGGAGGTGTCTGTTTGTGACGGAGCGGCGGCTGGTCTCCTGGCTCTCCGGTCAAGTGTGAGGAGCACGCCTTCCCGGAGGTCACCCCCCAGTGGCTGGCAAAAGCCCATGCCCTCACTCCCGGATCACAGTGGCGGGACCGCGCCGGATTTTCACCGGCTTCCCACTTGGCACCCCGAGGGGTGACCGACGTCCGTAGTGCAAGATGGACCCTAGGGGAGGATTCGGATGGGTGCCTATGGACCCATCCGGATGGGTGCGCAGAAAGTGCGCCGTCTGGGATTCGAACCCAGGACCTTGGGATTAAAAGTCCCCTGCTCTAACCAACTGAGCTAACGGCGCCCACGAAGGGTAACGCGCCGTGCGGGTCAGGCGGCCCCGCTGGTGTGCTGGGCCGTGCGCGGAGCAGGGACAAGGCGGCGAAACCACGGGCTGGTGCGCCCCGTATCGGATGTCGCCCAGACGGCAGCGTCGTCGGCGATGCGCTCAATTCCATGCAGCACGGCGTCAAGCGCATCCACCGCCGCGGCCAGGCGGACGTCGGGGGTGCCGGCCGCTTCGGAGCGGCGGAGCGCCTCCCATGCCGGGTCGAGCACGTCGACCAGGCCGGTCTCGGGGGCGGGCGGCAGGCGATCGCCGATCGCGGTTGCGATGTCCTCGAGTGACCGCGCGATCTCGGCGCGTACGGCGTCGATGCCGGGGATATCCGTGCCGTCCTTCCACGCCCGCACGCCGAGCACGGCAATCTCCTGCGGCAGTTTCAGCACCGCCGCCTCAAGCGCGATGATTGGCGTCGGGTGCAGGAAGACCGTGAGCGACTCCACGATCTGCGCCTGGGCGACGCGCGTGGCCTCGTCGGCCGCGAGCATCGCCCGTCGCTGCGCCTCGGACGCCGCCCCGGGGCGCAGTTCGCCGGTGACCGTGGCGATCATGGCGTCGGCATCGCGGGCGTCGGTGCGAAGGGCACGGGCAAGTACCTGCGGCAACTCATGGGCACTGCGAGTGGGCCAGAGAAGGGTGGCGATGATCATTCCGGCGGCGCAGGCCAGCCCCGTGGCCGTGAGCCGCTCCCACATGAGGTCGGTGCCCGATGCGCCTCCGCTGGCGGCGAACACCAGAGGAATGGGTGTGAACAGAATCACGAACCACATGGCGTTGACCGGACTCAGCAGTGCAGCGAGCGTGGATATCACGATGATCCCTCCCATCAGTGCCGCTTGTGCGGGGAGCACCACCAGCATGCCCACCGCAACCACGCCGCCGATCGCGGTGCCGATGGTTCGCTGCATCGCCATCTCAACTGAGTCGCCCAGCGTGGGGCGCAAGACGGCCATGAGCGTCAGGGTGACCCACGCGCCATGTGTCACACCCAGAATTCCCCCGGGTCCAAGGGCGGTGAACACTCCCATCGAGATGCCCGTGGCCGCGCCCAGTCGCAGGCCGTGCCGCAGAGCGGTTGACCTCCACGTGAGCGCCGCCCGCAGTTGATCCATCAGGTGCAGGGGCGCAGGCGCAGGGATGTCGATCGATGGCACCTCGGGAAGGTCAAGCGCATCGACCGCCTCTCGCACTCGCAGCAAGAGCCGTTTCGCGGCCCGGGCCCGTCCAGCGGCGATCAGGGCTGCGTGCAGTGGCGGACCGGTGAGGCCATCGGGCGATGGCACGGTCGAATGCACAGTGGCGGCTGCATCGTTGAGCGCCGTCAGGTCGGGCCGCCCCCGGGGAATCACCGTGCACGTGGCGATGGCCGCCGCCGTCAGTGATACCTGCGCGAGCATGTTGTCCATTGCGGCCCGGGTCGGCGGGTCGGCCGGCTCCTTCCGCCGGTCGTCGGCCACGGCCGAGATCAGCGCCGTCACGCGCTGAGCCGCTACCAGTGCCGCCCATAATCGGTGCGAGCGGTCCGACCAGCCCGCCCGGCGGCTACGAATAACCGCCACCACCTCGCGGCCGTCCTCAATCGCATTGATCGCCGTCATCTCGAGTCGGGTGCTGGTGGGATCGCGCGCGAATGCGGCAACCGAGAGCCATGCGTCGCTCACTGCCAACTCGGCCGGGGCGAATGGCGCGATGGGCCATGGCAGTACCGACAGCACCATCACCCATCCACTTCCAATGAGTACTGCCAGCACGGCATCTGCCAGCCGCGGAGTGGGGTGCAGGCCCTGAGCGAGGATGAACAGGCCGAGCGGCGCGGGGGCGGCCATGGTGGGCACCTCCCCCCACGCCGATGCGAGCCCGGCCAGAATGCCGAGCGCCAGCATCACGACGGCCGCCGCCAGCGCTGCGTGGGCCACCTGCACTGCCAGCACCACCACCACGATGTTGAGCGCGGTGACCACGGCGTACACCTGCGCATGGCGCCGGTACCCGCCACCGGGTTCCACGATGGCCGTGAAGAGGGCCGCGATGGCACCCACGCTCCCCAGGTCCAGGCGACCACCCGCCAGCCCGAGGAGCAAGGGCAGCGCAACGGCAAGGGCCATGCGGACGGCGCTTAAAGGGGCGGGCCTGCCGGTTCCCGGCCCCGCGATCCGGCGGGCCAGCCAGCCGGCGCCCCGCTCCATCCGCTTCATGCCGTTGGGATGCGTGGTTGGAGCGTCGCTCACACGCGGAGTGTCGCAGCCCGGGCGCTCGCTAGGGTGTCGCCAATGCCGCCACTGGGAGACGATCAACTGCATGCCGCGCTTGCCGCGCTCCCCGGCTGGGGCGTTGCCGAGGGCATGCTGGTGAAGGCCTTCACGTTCGATGAGGGGTTTATCCACGGCATCCGGTTTGTGGACGCCGTGGCCGAGGCCGCCGAGGCCGCCGACCACCACCCCGACATCGATATCCGATGGACCACCGTCACCATCAGGCTGGTGACGCACTCCGAGGGCGGTATCACCGAGATGGACCTGGCGCTTGCCGGGGCATGCGACCGGCTGGCGGCCGGCTGATGGGGATGCCGGCGATCATCCGGCGCACGGCATTCCGCATGGATCCCGAGCGCGCCCATGAGGCCGCGCTGCGTGCATTGCAGGTGGGGAGCCCGCTGCTGATGCCCGCCAAGGGGTACATGGCCACCCGCGACGCCTCGGTGCACCAACGGCTGATGGGCCTCGACTTCGCCGGCCCGGTGGGGCTGGCCGCTGGCTACGACAAGTACGGACGGGCGGTGCGCGCCTGGGGACGCCTGGGGTTCGGATTCGCCGAGATCGGCACCGTGACTGCCCGTGCCCAGCCGGGAAACCCACGCCCCCGGCTGTTTCGCCTGGTGGATGACGAGGCCATCGTCAATCGCATGGGGTTCAACAACGATGGCGCAGCGGTCACAGCCCGGCGCATCGCTGCTGCACGCGAGGGGTCCGGCGCCGGAATTCCCATTGCCATCAACATCGGCAAGTCGAAGGTGACGCCACTCGACGACGCCCCGGCCGATCACGTGGCCTCGTACCGCCTGCTTCGTGGCGTGGCCGATCTTGTGGTGGTAAACGTGTCGTCGCCCAACACCCCGGGGCTTCGCGAGCTGCAGGACCGCGATCACCTCACGGCGATCCTCGGTGCCCTTCGCGACGAGGATGCCTCGATGCGTGCCCGTGACGGACGCGCCCCGATGCCGTTCCTCGTGAAGCTGGCACCCGACCTGCCCGATGCGCAGATTGAGGATGCCGTTGACCTTGCGGGCGAGCTGGGACTGGCCGGGGTGGTGCTCACCAACACCACCATTTCGCGCGAGGGGCTTACGAACCCCGCCGACCCGGCGGCGGCACAGCAGGGCGGCATGTCGGGCCCCCCACTTCGTGCCCGCGCAGATGAGGCCACCCGCATCGCTGCTCGCCGTGCCAGTGGGGATCTGGTGATTATCGGCGTGGGCGGCATCATGGATGCCGATCAGGCGTGGGACCGCCTGGCCAGCGGCGCATCGCTGGTGGAGGTGTGGACCGGCATGGTGTACCGCGGCCCCACGATCGCCCGTGACATCACCACCGGGCTCGTCGATCGCATGCGGCGCGAACAGGTTGGCCACATCTCAGAACTCGTGGGCAGTGCGCTGGCCGGGGGCGGATGAGCCTTCTCGGGCAACTCGCGATCATTCTGGTCGCGGTCGCCGCCGCCGCCATCCTCGGCGAGCGCCTCAGGTTCTCGGCCATCCCGCTGTTCATCATCGCGGGCATCCTGCTGGGGCCCTACGAACCATTCCCCTCGGCCCTCCTTCAAGGTGAGCCGCTGTACCTCATCAGTGAGCTCGGGATCATCCTGCTGCTGTTCTATCTGGGGCTTGAGTTCAGCCTCGAGCGCCTCATCCAGGCACGCAATCTGGTGGTGCGGGGTGGGGTGATCGACCTGGTGATCAATGGCGGCCTGGGGTTTGCGGTGGGCGTGGCCCTGTTCGGGGTGAGCGCCGAGGCCCTCATCGTGGCCGGCATCATCTATGTGTCAAGCAGCGGCATCATCATCCAGGCCCTGTTCGACTTCCGTCGGCTGGCCGACGATGAGACCGATCTGGTGCTGGGCATCCTGGTGTTTGAGGACATGGCCGTCGCAGTGTTCCTGGCCGTTGCATCCGCACTGGCGGTGGGGCAGACGGTGAGTGGGGGCATGATCACGGCGCGCACCGTGATCGTGGTGGCGTTCGTCGCCGCATTCCTTGTGGCCAGTCGCTATCTGCCCAAGTACATCAATCGCGTCAGTCCGTACCTCGAGCGCGAGCGACTGGTGCTGGCTGCTCTTGCACTGCTGGTGGGTGCAGCCGCGCTGGCGGAGTGGGCAGGGCTGTCGGCCGCTATCGGGGCACTGCTGGCAGGAATCCTGCTGTCCGAGACCGAGGCACGCGACCGCATCGAGCGGCACCTGTATGGCCTGCGCGACTTCGCAGCGGCCATCTTCTTCTTCGCATTCGGCCTGCAGATCGACCTGGGGTCGGCCGGGGAGATCTGGCAATGGATCCTCATCGGCACCGTGGTGGCGGTGGGCGGCAAGCTTGTCGCTGGCTGGATCGCGGGCCGCAGCAGCGGATTTTCGCGCCGGCAGTCGTTCACGGTGGGGTCGAGCCTCATCGCCCGCGGTGAGTTCTCGCTGATCCTTGCCCAGATCGCAGCCCTCGGCGTGGCGCTCGATCCCGCCTTTCGACAGCGCATTACGTCATTCGCCGGTGTGCTCGTGCTGGTCACAGCCCTCATTGGAGTGCTACTGATGAGAGAATCCCGAACGATCGGACGCGCGTTGTTCGGATCCCGGAAACCCAGCGCAGCAGTGGTCGCCCACGAGGAGGAACGTTCGTGATCGAGGTCCGAGAGACACGCCTTCCCGGCGTCGGCAAGAAATTCACCATGCACACCACCCGCGGGGAGGACGTGTGCGCCATCGTGCACACCGACGGGCGGCGCGAGGTGTACCACCGCAGCGACCCCGACGAGGACGCCGAGGACGTCCTCGTTCTCACCGACGACGAGGCCCGCCAGCTGGGGTCCATCCTCGGGGGCGTGGTGTACCGCCCGGAGCTCGCCGCGCACCTTGACGTGGCGCTCAAGGATCTGGCACTCGAATGGGTGGATATCCCAGCCGACAGCCCGCTCGTGGGCCGTACCGTGCAGACCTGTCGCATACGCCGGACGACGGGCGGCACGATCGTGGCCATCCTGCGCACGGAGGGGGCACTTCCGATGCCGCATCCGGATGAACCCATCAGGGCCAACGACACCCTGGTGATTCTCACCCGACCCGACACCTTCGACGAAATCCAGCGACTCGTGGCAGACGGCCCTCCGTCGGACTCCGCCTGAGTCCCTTCGGGGCGGCGGCTACTCCATGAGGGATCCGGACAGGCGCGACCTCTGGTCGGTGCTCCGCGGTCGGGGCACCCCGTCGCTGCGTGGGCTGCTCACACGCGTGGTGGTGGGCGTGGGTCTGGTGCTGGGCGTGCTCAGCGCCCTGGCCATCATCGGCGTGTACGCGTCCACGGCGTCGTACCGCGACGATCAGCAGACGGCCGTCACGCGCGCGACCACGGCCGAATCCATCCTCGCCGACCTGCTGAATGCCGAGACCGGCGTGAGCGGGTACACACTGACGGGCCGACCCAACTATCTGGTGCCGTATGTGAAGGCTGAGGCCTCGTACCCGCGCAGCATCGCGCGGCTGCAGGGGCTCGTGACCGGCAGCCCCAAACTGGAGCAGTCGGTGGCCTCGATCGACCGCGCCGCCCAGCTGTGGTTCTCCGAGGCCGCGACCCTTATTGACCTGCGCAAGCAGGGCGACATCCAGGGCGCGGTGGATCGCATTAATCAGGGCATCGACAAGGCCCGCCTCGACGCGCTGCGCGCAGAGCAGGCCGAACTCCGGGGGCTTGTGGAGCGCGAGCGCCAGACGGCACTTCGCCGTGCCGATCGCCGGCGCACCCTCACCATTCTCGCTCTCCTCCTCGGATCTGTCATCGCCGTGCTCACTGTGCTGGGCGCCACGCGGCTGCTGTGGCGCCGGGTGGGTGCCCCGCTTGGATCGCTGCTGCAGGGAGTGCGGCGCGTGGCTGCGGGCCGCACGGGCGAGATGGTACCGCTGCCGGAGCACGCTGCGCGTGAGGTTGACCAACTGGTGGAGTCGTTCAACGAGATGCAGGGGCAGGTGGTGGTGCAGCGTGACGCCGCTGAGGCCAGTGCCCGTCGCACCGAGGCCGCGCGCGCCGAGCGGCGTCTGTGGCGCACGGTGGAGAAGGGGCTGCTTCCCGAGAATCTGCCCGCCGTTCCCGGCCTGCGTCTGGCGGCCCGCTATCTGCCCATGAGCCCGGGGCTTGCCATCGGGGGCGACTTCTACGACGCCCGCGTGCTGCCTGACGGAAGTCTCGTGGTGGTGGTGGGCGATGTCGCCGGGCACGGTGCCGAGCCGGCCGCACGGGCTGCACGCATGCGATTCGGCTGGCGCGCGCTGGTTGAGGTGGATCCCGACCCGCAGCGCGTGCTGGGTGTGCTGAATGGCCTTGTCGTTGGCCCGGGCGAACGCGAACAGGGAATCTTCTCCACCATGTGCCACTGCCACGTGCACCCCGACGGCCGTGCCGAGATCGCACTTGCCGGGCACCCCAGGCCAATCGTGATGTCCGGCGGCACCGGCGCGCTCATCGAGGTGGAGGAGCGGGGCCCAATTCTTGGCCTGCTCGACCCGCCATCATGGCCGGTGACCGAGGTCACGATTCCCGAGGGTGGCACCCTGGTGATCTACACCGATGGTCTGGTGGAGGCGCGGCAGGGCGACGTCATGTTCGGGTCGTCACGAGTCATCGAGACCTTGGCTGCCTCAGCGCACCTGCCGCTTGAGGAGCGCATGGCATACCTCACCGAGCG
>CAJAPZ010000037.1 GCA_903943955.1 uncultured Actinomycetes bacterium | reverse complement strand
GTGAAGTTGCGGGACCCCCAGTTTGAGGGGCAGACCAAGACGAAGCTCGGCAACAGCGAGTTCTCGGGGTTCGTTGCGCAGGTGGTGAATCAGCGGCTCGGGGAGTTTCTCGAAGAGAATCCCGCGGTGGCGAAGGCCATCTGCTTGAAGGCCACGTACGCAGCCCAGGCGCGCATGGCCGCACGCAAGGCGCGCGATATGGCGCGCCGCAAGGGAGTGATGGACTCCACGAGCCTGCCCGGCAAGCTTGCCGACTGCTCAGATCGAGATCCCGCGAACACCGAGATCTTTCTGGTGGAGGGCGACTCCGCGGGCGGCTCGGCGGTGGGCGCGCGCCAGTCGAGCTTTCAGGCCATCCTGCCGCTGCGCGGCAAGATCATCAACGTCGAGAAGGCCCGTCTCGACAAGGTGCTCTCGAACACCGAGATCCAGGCGATGATCACCGCCATGGGCACCGGAATCGGGGCCGACTTCGACCTCACAAAGGCCCGGTACCACAAGCTCATCATCATGACCGACGCCGATGTGGACGGCGCACACATCCGCACGCTCATCCTCACGTTTCTCTTCCGCCAGATGCCCGAGATCGTGGATGCCGGTTACGTGTACATCGCACAGCCGCCGCTCTACAAGGTGAAGCAGGGCAGCACCGAGCAGTACATCGAGAAGGAGCCCGACCTCGAGGAGTGGCTGCTCGAGCGCAACATGGGCGAGATGCGACTGATCACCGCAGATGGCACGGAGAGCGACCTCACCAAGGCCCGTTTTCAGCGCTATGGCCGTGCGCTGCGCGAGCACGATGGCTGGTCGGGTGCACTGAGGGCCAACTACGGCAACGAGCTCATCGACTTCGTGCAGGCCTACGGCCTTGTGGAGGCACAGCCCTCAGACGTACGGGCGCTTGTGGCGGTGGTCGAGGCGTCCAGCAGCGACAGCGCGACGCTGTCGGTAATTGGCACCGATCACGGCGCACGCGTGGTGCGTGCGCGATCGATCCAGACACGTACCGGCGAGGCACGCACGGTGAACATCCCGATGGCGCTGTTTGATACCCGGGAACTCGCATCATTTCGGGGAGCACGCGCCAAGTTGCGCGACGTGGTGGGGGAGGCACCGTTCGAGGTGCTGCGCGGGTCCCGCCGACGCGAGGCGCCCACCTACGACGCCCTGCGCGGCCAGGTGATGGAACTGGCCCGCGAAGGAATCCAGCTCAGCCGCTTCAAGGGGCTCGGCGAGATGAACGCCGAGCAATTGTGGGAGACCACAATGGACCCGGAGCGACGGGTACTGCAGCAGGTGACCATGGATGACGCCGCTGCCGCGGAGGAGTTGTTCTCAACGCTTATGGGTGACCGGGTTGAGCCGCGCCGTGAGTTCATCGAGCGGAATGCCCGCTCCGTCGCGAACCTGGACGTGTAGTTATGGCGATCGACCGACACGGACGCATTGAACCCCGCGAGCTCGGCGAGGAGATGCGCTCGTCCTATCTCGACTACGCGATGAGTGTGATCGTGGGCCGCGCGCTGCCGGATGTACGCGATGGGCTGAAGCCCGTGCACCGCCGCGTGCTGTTTGCCATGCACGACCGCGGCCTGCAGCCGGACCGCGGCTACGTGAAGAGCGCGAACATCGTGGGAACCGTGATGGGTGAGTACCACCCCCACGGCGACTCGGCGATCTACGACGCCCTCGTACGCCTGGCCCAGGACTTCAACAGCCGGTACCCGACCGTTGATGGTCAGGGCAACTTTGGCTCGCAGGAGTTCTCGGCGGCCGCAATGCGGTACACCGAAGCCCGTCTCTCGAAGTACGCAACGGAGATGCTGCGCGACATCGACGAGAACACGGTGGACACCACCGCGACCTACGATGACCGCCGCCGCGAGCCCACGGTGCTGCCGAGCCGCGTACCCAACCTGTTGGTCAATGGGTCGTCCGGCATCGCAGTGGGAATGGCCACCAATATTCCGCCGCACAACCTGGGCGAGGTCATTGACGCCTGCCTGGCGATGATCGACGACCCACAGATCGACATTGACGGCCTTATGAAGCACGTGAGGGCCCCGGACTTCCCCACAGCGGGTCAGATCGTGGGCATGACGGGCGTGCGCGAGGCCTATCGCACCGGGCGCGGGCGCGTGGTGGTACGCGGACTCGCCCACAACGAGCCGCTCAAGCACGGGCGAAACGCGATCGTGTTCACCGAACTTCCGTATCAGGTGAATAAGTCGGACATGCTCCGGAAAATGGCCGATCTGGCCAATGACGGGGTGCTGAAGGAGATCGCGGACCTGCGTGACGAAAGCGGTCGCGACGGTATTCGCGTGGTAATCGAGCTGCGACGCGACGCCGTGCCCAAGGTGGTGCTGAACAAGCTGTACAAGCACACCCAGGCACAGACGACGTTTGGCGTCAATGCCATCGCACTGGTGGAGGGCGTGCCACGCACGCTTTCGCTGCGCGACTTCATCCGCCACTACCTCGATCACCAGCGCGACGTCATCCGTCGCCGCTCGCGCTTCCGCCTTGAGCGCGCCGAGACCCGCGCCCACGTGCTGGAGGGCCTGCTCATCGCCCTCAAGGACATCGACGCGGTCATCGCCCTCATCCGCAGGGCCGCCGATCCTGAGGAGGCCCGCGGGGGCCTCATGAAGACCTTCGACCTGACGGAGCTTCAGGCACGGGCCATTCTTGATCTGCGACTGCAGCGTCTCACCCAGCTTGAGGCGGGAAAGATTGAGGCCGAGTACGCAGAGCTTCAGACCGAGATCGCCGAACTGCGCGCGATCCTGGGTGACGAGGACCGCGTGTACCAGGTGATTCGCGACGAGCTCGGTGAGGTGCGCGCCAAGTACGCCGACGCCCGGCGCACGGAGATCGTGCCGGCAGAGGGCGAGATCGACCTCGAGGACCTCATCGCCGAGGAGGAGATGGTCGTCTCCATCACGGCCGGTGGGTACATCAAGCGCCTGCCGGTCACCACGTACCGGTCGCAGCGACGCGGCGGCAAGGGCCTGCGTGGGGCCAAACTGAAGGACGAGGACCGGGTTGACCACCTGTTCATCGCGTCCACTCACGACTTCCTGTTGTTCTTCACGAATCAGGGCCGCGTGTACCGCCAGAAGGTGCACGAGATCCCATCGGCCGCACGCGACGCCCGTGGCCGGCACATCGCCAACGTGCTGGCGCTCCTGCCGGATGAGGAGATCCGCCAGGTGTTCAACACGCGCGACTACGGCGAGGGCAAGTACCTGGTGCTGGCGACCAAGGCCGGCATGGTGAAGAAGACCGAGTTCTCGGCCTACAACACGGTGCTGAAGGACGCGGGGATCATCGCGATCCGGCTGACCGATGGCGACGAACTGGTGGGCGTGCAGTTGACTGACGGTGAGGCCGACCTGCTCATCGTGTCTGCCCGCGGCCAGGCTGCCCGCTTTGCCGAGGAGCAGGTGCGCGCAACTGGACGCGGCACGCAGGGCGTGCGGGCGATGAACCTGGACAAGGGTGACCGGGTGCTGGCCATTGCGGTGGCCGACGACGAGGCCGACCTGCTTGTGGTCACGGGCAACGGATATGGCAAGCGCACGGCACTCACCGAGTACCCGCGCAAGGGGCGCCCCACGAAGGGCGTACGCACCATCAAGGTGAGCGACAAGAAGGGCGAGCTCATTACCGCACGAATCGTGCGCGGCGGCCAGCAATTGCTGCTGATGTCGGAACTCGGCCAGGTCATCCGCATTGAGGTTGACGCCGTGAAGCGGATGGGGCGCAGCACTGAGGGAGTGCGCCTGATGGACGTGGGCGACGAGGACCGGGTGATGACGGCTGCACCCGTTGAGGAGTCGGACGAGCCGATCGGTGACGAGCTGGAGGGCGAGGACGGCGTGGTGACTGAGGTGACAGAGGGTGACATCGAGGTGCTCGCTGCACCGGACGACGCACAGGACGCCGACGACGGCGCCGACGACGTGGTGTTTGACGCCGAGGAGTAGTACCGGGCCGGAGCCCGCCGCGCACTAGTTACCGGCGGGCTCCGCGATGGCCACCAGGCCATCGCCCTGACCCAGGGCCCCGAGGGTCCACTCGACCGGGTACATCGCTACCCGCACAACGAGGGCGTCGCTCCAGCCGCGCTGGTGGCCCCCACCCGCGGTGCGGGCGTCGATTGATCCGGGAAGTACTCCCAGCAGCGGCGCGGTCCGCATCGACGTAACAGCGAACCCACCGAGCGCGAGCACCCACAGCAGTGAGTCGCGCGTGTAATGCACGAGGTGGCGGGGAAACTCGAGGCCATCCCATGCGCCGCCGGTCATGCGCCGGGCAAGGGAGTCGAGGTTGGGCACGCCCACCACCAGTCGTCCGGTGGGCGAGATGATGCGGCGCAGCGTACGGAGCAGCGCGACCGGGTCGGGCACGTGTTCGAGCACCTGGCTCATGCGGATGAGGTCGTAGTCGCCGGAGGGGATGAGACCTCCCTCGAGCGCGTCGTCCAGCGCTCCGGGGACCACGCCAGTGGTGCCGCGCGCCTCGGCCACCAGCACGGCGCGCAGCGATGGCTCCACGCCCCAGGCGTCGTGCCCCGCTGCCCGGAATGCCGCCACCGCTCCACCGGTGCCTGCACCAACGTCAAGAATTCGCGACGCCGGTGCCAGCGCGCCACCGGTATCGGCTTCGGGAACGGCACGACCGAGAAGTCGGCCAACCCGCCCCGCACCGGGTCGCGACGCCCGCTGCAGCGCACCGCGCGACGCCCTGGCGGTGAGCGATTCGCTGCCCCCGTGCTGCGGGTACTCGTCCGGATACCACGCACCGGGGTCGTCGGGCCACGGATCGGTGCGCGCAAGGCGGCACGACGGGCACTCGACGACCCGGAAGGTCCCCGGTGTGCCTCGCCGGTGGTCGGTGCCAGCGAGGATTTCGCGACCCCCCTCCAGCCCGCACAGCGGGCAGGTGGAGAGGTGTGTGCCGGGCGGCGATGCGGCGGCGTGGGCGGGGACGTTGGAGTTCACGCGCCTGAGGATACGGTCCGGGCGCCGCGCCCACCCGCGCCACCCTGGCCGGGGAGCCGCGATACGGGAGCCACCGAACATCGAAACGGGTACCCTTCCCGGATCGTGAGCAGCCTTCCCGAACCCAGCGAGATCCTCCCGCACCGAGCGCCGTTCCTGTTCGTGGACGAGATTGTGGAGTTGGTGCCGGGCGAGTTGGCACGCACCCGGTGGACGCTGGCCCCCGACACCCCATTCCTCGTGGGCCACTTCCCCGGGGAGCCCATCATGCCCGGGGTCATCATTGTTGAGGCCCTCGCGCAGACCGGTG
>CAJAPZ010000036.1 GCA_903943955.1 uncultured Actinomycetes bacterium | reverse complement strand
GCGTACGCCCCGGCGTCGGGTTTGTTTCGTGGTGAAATCAGTCCTCGGTGGGGGTCAGTCACCGTCACAGAGGTGCACAGATGCGCCCATCGTGCGCACGTCCATGCTCGGGGTCAGTCACCGTCACAGATGTGCACGCTTTGGGCGGGCACATCTGTGACACGGCCTCGCCCGTTCTTGCTCCTCAGATGCTCACAGGGTTCGTGAGCACGACAACTAGGTGGCGGGAGGAGGCTCCGCTGACCCGGCGCGCTCCGCTGCTGCCTTCTTCTTGACACTCACTTGCAGGCGCCAGGCGCCGTAACAGAGCAGTACGCCCATAACGAGGTATGGCAGCCCGAACAGCAGATTGTTCCCATCGAGGAACACTATGAACACGACGCCGCCGACGACGAATACCAGACCGAGGAACCACGTGAAGAAGACGCCACTCGCGGTATTCACGAGGCCACCTCGCCGAAGTGGGCCTCGATAGTCTGGACGACCTTGGGGCCGAGATCGTTCCAGTCGGCCGTGTCGGTTTTGGTGACACTCACGAAGTTCGCGGTGGCGAACACGTTGGTCACGTCGCCCAGCGCAAAGATGCCGGCACCAAGCGGCGAGGCAGCCGGATCGGTGCCCGTCTTGAACGTCTCCGCACCGCCGTCCGTGGACGGGCGGTCGAGCGTGAACTTGATGGCGTTGGGGTTTGGCGTGGGCTCGGGTGAAACCTGCACCGGCAGTACCTTCCGGATGGTTCGCGGGACCAGGTAAGGGTAGGGGCTTCGCTGCCGGTGCATCGCCCCTTCGGCACGGTCCATGACGGCCGTCCCGTACGGGCGGTTGGTAGCGTGGCCCATATGAGCAATGACGACGAGCGCCAGCGACTGGCCACCCTTCTGTCCGAGCGGGCCCTGTTCAGGGAGTCCGTGGTCCTCTCATCGGGGCGTCGCTCCGACTACTACGTGGACGTGCGGCAGGTGCTGCTCGATCCTGAGGGCGCTTACCTGTCGGGTCGCCTGTCGTACCCGGTGCTCGCTGCATCCAACCCCCAGGCCGTGGGTGGTCTCACGCTGGGCGCCGACCCGCTGGTGTGTGCGGTGAGCGCTGCCGCATTTGCCGACGGAACCCGTTGGACCGGCTTCTTCGTGCGCAAGGAGGCCAAGAAGCACGGCCTGCAGCACTGGATTGAGGGGCCGTTTGTGGAGGAGGGCACCCCGGTGGCCATCGTGGACGACGTGCTCACCAGCGGTGGATCCATGCTCACGGCCATCGAACGCGTCCGTGCGGCCGGTGCTGAGGTGGTGTCTGCCCTCGTGGTGATCGATCGCGAGGAGGATGAGGGCCGCGCCAAGGTGGAAGCCGAGCTTGGTGGCGCCCCTCTCCACGCCCTGTTCACCGCACGGGAACTGCTCGCCCTCTGACCCCTGAGGCGCCCCTTGTCCTCCGCGTCGCCGGCCCATTCGCCGATGTCGCGGAGGAGTCGGGGGCCCGCGAGGTGCGTCTGGCGCCCAAGCTTCCCGGAGGCCCACCGGTGGCCGGTGATCGCGTGCGCATCGACGATTCCGGCACCCAGGGGATTGTGCGCGAGATCCTGCCGCGCCGCACGGTGCTCGAGCGCATTGGCAGCGGCGGCCGGGTGCGCACAGTGGTGGCCAACGCCGACCTGCTCGTGGTGATCGCCGCGGTGGTCGAGCCGGCCCTGCACCCGCGGCTTCTCGACAGCTACGCCGTGGCGGCGGTGGCAGGTGGTCTCGAGTTCGCGGTGGTCCTCACCAAGATCGACCTGCCGCACAGTCGGGATCTGGTTGACGAGGTCGTGGGCCGCCAGCGGGCCGCAGGGCACCCCGTGATCATGGGCTCGTCCCTCGATGCGGTGATGGTTGAGCAAGTACGTGATCTCATTGACGGGCGCCTCGCGGTATTCGCCGGACTGTCAGGTGTGGGCAAGTCCACGCTCACCACTGCGCTCACCGGCGTGGCGCGCGCCACGGGCCAGGTGTCCGACCGCCTGAGGAGCGGCAGGCACACCACCACCGACCCCAGGCTCATCCCACTGCCGGGGGGCGGAGCGGTTATCGATACCGCAGGAGTGCGTGCGTTCTGGCTGCCCCCCATGGAGTACGGCGATATCGCCGCGGGGTTCCCCGACATCGTGGAGTGCGCACCGCGCTGCCGGTTTCGCAGTTGCCGCCACATGGGGGATGCCGGGTGCGCGGCCGAGGTCGAGATCGACCCGGTGCGCCTGTCGTCATACCGCGCATTGGTAGAGGCTGCAGACTCGGCCATCCGATTTACACGCGGAAACGCTTCGTGACGTATGCTGCAAACCGTCGCCCATCGGGGCGCGATTGCAGTCCCAACATGACGTCCTGAAGAGGTAAAAAATGAGCACCAAGAAGACCGGCTGGGAGGCCCTCGACAAGTGGGTCGGCGACTCCCCCGCCAGCACCCCCGCTCCGGCTGGTGGCGCCAAGAAGACCGGCTGGGAGGCCCTCGACAAGTGGGTCGGCGACTCCCCCGCCAGCACCCCCGCCCCGGCTGGTGGCGCCAAGAAGACCGGTTGGGAGGCCCTCGACAAGTGGGTCGGTGACGATGCCGGCACCTCCGCTCCGGCTGGTGGCGCCAAGAAGACCGGCTGGGAGGCCCTCGACAAGTGGGTCGGTGACGATGGGGCCCCCACTGAGGCCGGCCCGGCCGCGTCGTCGGGTGGAGCAAAGTCGTCCGGTGGCGGCTTCTGGGACAAGCTCAAGGCGTTCTTCTCGGGCAAGTAGTCACCCCACTCAGGGGTAATTGGACGCGCTCGCAGGGCGCCATGCCGGTAGCATCCGTCGGGTAATCGACGTGAGGAGACGGCATGGCGTCCAGCGACGCGTCAATCGGGCGGATTGAGGAGATCCTCGGCAGCGATGCCGAGTCACTGCTCGGCCACACCTGCACCACCATTCCGGCGGCCAGCATCCATCAGCCGGGTCCCGACTTCATCGACCGCGTCACTGCCGCGAGCGACCGGCCCATTCCGGTGCTCCGTTCCCTGCAGCAGATGTACGGCCACGGCCGTCTTGGCGGCACGGGCTTTATGTCCATCCTCCCGGTTGACCAGGGTATCGAGCACTCTGCCGGCGCCTCGTTCGCCAAGAACCCGGCCTACTTCGATCCGGCCAACATCATCGAACTGGCCATCGAGGGCGGCTGCAACGCGGTGGCCACCACCTTCGGGGTGCTGGGCTCGGTCGCGCGCAAGTACGCGCACAAGATCCCGTTCCTGCTCAAGCTCAACCACAACGAGTTCCTCACCTACCCCAACGGCTTCGACCAGATCATGTTCGCGTCGGTGGAGAAGGCCAGCGAGATGGGCTGCGTCGCGGTCGGCGCCACCATCTACTTTGGGTCGGAGGAGAGCAAGCGTCAGATCGTGGAGGTCGCCGAGGCCTTTGAGCACGCGCACGATCTGGGTATGGCCACCGTGCTGTGGTGCTATCTGCGCAACCCGGCCTTCAAGACGGCGGATGAGGACTTCCACACCGCCACCGACCTCACCGGCCAGGCCAACCACCTGGGCGTCACCATCGAGGCCGACATCATCAAGCAGAAGGCCCCCGATACTGCTGCGTCGGGCTTCGACACCCTGAAGTTCGGCAAGAGCGACCCCCGCATGTACTCGGAACTCATGACCGATCACCCGATCGACATGACCCGCTACCAGGTGGCCCACTGCTACATGGGGCGCATCCCCCTCATCAACTCGGGCGGTGCCTCGGGCGACAACGATTTGCACGACGCCGTCTCCACAGCTGTGGTCAACAAACGTGCTGGCGGCGCGGGCCTCATCAGCGGCCGCAAGTCATTCCAGCGCCCCATGAAGGAGGGCGTTGAGCTGCTGAACGCCATTCAGGACGTGTACCTCTGCGACGAGGTCGCACTGGCGTAGTTCCACGCACCCGACGGGCCCAGCCGGGGCCGTGGGGTGCGGCAATTCAAGGGTGAATGTGACAGGGTCAGACATCGTTTCCCCGACCCTCCAGAGACCCTCCATGCGCATCGCCCCTCGCGGCACCGGCCGCTCCCGCCTCATTCTGGCCGCCGCCATCGCAACGGTGGCGGTTCCGGGCGTGGCGTCTGCGGGATTCATTACCCCCACAGTCACCGGAGTGAGCCCGAACAATGTGCCGACGACCGGGGGCACGACGGTTCTCATCACGGGCACGTCGTTCTACAACTTCGGGGCCCCCGCGTCCACGCTGACCATCGGGAGCCAGGCGGTCGCAACCTGGTCGATTGTGAGCCCCACGCGCATCTCGGCGGTCGTCCCGGCGCACGCCGCGGGCACCGCGACCATCCGGTTCACCCTGCCGCTCTCCATGCCGCCCTACTACGGCGAACTGGTGAACGGCCTCACGTATTTCGTTCCCCCGCCCAGCACGCCGGATGCGCCGGCAGCAGCAGATGGCGACGCGCAGGCCGTGATCACCGTGGCCACGTCGCCCGGGGGCGAGCCCGCCACCTCGCACCTCATCACCGCCGAGCCGGGTGGTGCCACCTGCACGGTGGGCGCCGCGACGGGCTCGTGCACCATCATGGGCCTCACCAACGGCACGGCGTACCGGTTCACCGATACGGCCATCAATGCCGGCGGCAACTCGTCACCATCCGCGCAGTCTGCCGCGGTCACGCCCGTTGCCGGTGCTCCCGCACCTGCCGCGCCGTCCGCTCCGGCCGCCACCACGCCGGTGGTGGTGCCCACCGCCAACGTCCCAGCGCTCCCGAAGGCGACGGTGTCGCAGGGGGCAGGTGGTCGCTACGTCACCACGGGCAGCGTCCCAGACGGCGCGACCAGCGTGGTGCAGTCGGCCATCAGTGGCGCCGCGAGTTCCACTGCGGCTCTCCGCACGCGCGCCCGGACACACGCCAGGGTGACCACGCGATGCCCCATCACCACGTCGCGCGCAGCGCGCACCTACCGCTGCCAGGTGTCGCTGGGCGCCGGCCGGTGGAGCATCGTGACGCAGGCGAAGGCCGGCGCCACGGTCATCGCACAGACGGTCAGGGTGGTCGCTGTGCGCCGCACTTCGGCGCTCGTGGTCACCGGATAGTGGGGAATCTCCGGGCGTTCCGCGGGCGCCCCCCCGTTTGGCCCACGCCGGGGCCGGGCGTAGCATCGACGAATGGGCAAGTTGCGACATGAGCGTTCGGCCGGCGGGGTGCTGCTCATCCCCATCGGCGAACGTCTTCTCGTTCCACTCATCACGGTGCCCGGCACCGAAGTGGTGGGTCTGCCCAAGGGGCGGCTCGAGAAGGGCGAGACCCGGGCCGACGCGGCCATTCGTGAGGTGCGCGAGGAGGCCGGGCTCACCGGGATGGTCATCGAGACGCTCGGCACCATCTCGTACAAGTTCTGGGCGCAGTCCGAGAAGGTCCGCGTCAGCAAGAGCGTCGAGTTCTTCCTCATGCTCTACCGCGCCGGGTCGCCTTCAAAGTTCGCAGACACCGAGGTCGACAACGTGCGCCTGGTGCCGATCGAAGAGGCCGAGGCACTCATCACCCACTCTGGCGAACAGGCAATTCTGCGCGCCGCCCACCGCCGGGTGCGCGACCTCAGCGCCGATGGCTGGATGGCCGTGAGCGATCGCCCCGCCCGTGCCCGACTCGGCGCCGCGGTGGCCTAGCTCGGTGTTCGCGCTCAACTTCTACTCGCCGCTGTTCATCGACCAGCTGCGCAAGGGCCGCAAGACCGCCACCATCCGCCTGGGCGACAAGCGCGCAAAGTACGCACGCGGCCAATTGGTGTGGGTGACCATTGGCCATCGGCACGGCCCGCGCCAGCGACTGTTCACCGCCATCATCGATGAGGTGACGGTCAAGCGGGTGTCCGACCTCACGCAGCGCGAGATCGAGCGCGACAACCCCGAGTTCCGGCTGGTGGAGGATGTCCAGCAGTTCCTCTCCCACATCTACTCGCGTCCCATCGACCTCGACGACGAGGTGACCATCGTGCACTTCAGCGAGGTCATCGAGTACCCACCGCTCGACTAACGAGTGCTGGCGGTCGCGCCCCCGGCGTGATGCAGTCGCGGCCTACTGCGTGGTGCCGACGAAGAGCACCGTCATGTCGGCTCCGCTCGCGGTGACGATGGGCGAGCACGACCCGCCACCAACCGTCTGCTCCACCTGCAGGCGCACGTTGTAGGTGCCGGGGGGCAGGTCCACGGGCGTGGCGCCCATGAATACGACGGCACCAAATGTGTACTGCACCGGAAGCGTCGCGGTGATGGGAAATGGCGCGCCGCTGTCGGGCGAACCCAGGGTCGACCCGCTGACGGTCCTGACGTCGGCGATCAGTCGAGCGCCTGTCGCACCATCTGCGCTCAGTCGCGCCTGCCCAGAAATCCATACGCGACTGGTCCGGGTCGGGGCGATCACCATGCCTGCGAGGTCAGCGGTCCCGCAACCCGTGAGGGAGTTGGTGGGCGCTCCAACGATGCTGTTCCCGTAACTCAGCCCCGCT
>CAJAPZ010000035.1 GCA_903943955.1 uncultured Actinomycetes bacterium | reverse complement strand
TCAGTGAATGTGGTGGTGACGATGGTGAGCGTGACGGGGGAGAGGATGGCCGCGCCCACGCCCTGTACCGCACGGGCGGTGATCATGGCCCATCCGCTTGGCGCGAATCCGCACACCAGGCTGGCCACCGTGAACACCAGAAGGCCCACGAGAAACATGCGCCGCCGCCCGAACAGATCTGCGACGCGACCACCCAGCAGCAGGAAGCCCGCGTACGTGAGCGTGTAGGCATTGACCACCCACTGAAGGCCGGTGGGGCTGAATCCGAGGTCCACGCGCATTACCGGTAGCGCCACGTTCACCACGGCGACGTCGAGCACCACCATGAACTGCCCCAGGCACGCCAGCAGCAGGATGAGGTTCTTGCGAACCGGCGGCGCATTGGCCGTGAGGGTGTCGGGCACGGCGCGTGATGGTAATGGTTTCCTCTGCAAGCGTCTGACCACTGGCTGAACAAGGAGTCCCTCGTGGACCGCATCCCGTACATCCTGCTGCCGCTTCTCGGCGGTGCACTCATCGCGGCGCAGGCGCCAATCAATGCGCGGCTGCGGGTGGTGGTGGGGTCGCCAGTCGCCAGCGCGGCGCTGTCATTTGTCGTCGGCACCGTCGTTCTTGTGGTGGGAGCACTGGTGGTGGGCCAGGGCTCGTCGCTGGTCAATATCGGGGGCGGACCGTGGTGGGCGTATCTGGGTGGCCTGTGCGGTGCTGTGCTGGTGTTCGGCACGCTGGTGGCTGCCCCCCGGGTGGGTGTACTCACCACCTTCGTGGCCGTGGTGCTGGGGCAGGTGGTGCTGGCCGCTGCGATCGACAACTTCGGCTGGTTCGGTCAGCCTGTGGCGTCATTCGGTTGGGACCGCATCCTTGCGGTTGTCCTACTGCTGGCGAGCCTCGCGCTGCTGGTGCGGCGGGTCTAGGGGCGCGGTGACGCCACCCGGGTCGTCGCGGGACTCCTGGGGTTGTACGCCTGCGCCGGACAGGTCAGGCGTACTGGGCCGGTGACGCGTCGGTGGCTGGTGGGCCGGGCGCCGCGACGTGCCGCATCTCAGCGGGCATTCGATACTGTGAAATGAGTTCTGAGGGCCGGACCTCAGATCCCCCAGCGATTAGGAGCGTCATATGAGACCCCGCAGGCTTCGATCCCTCATCCTGCCCGGCACCATCGCCGCTGCCTGCGCGGTACTGCTTCCCGCCCAGATGGCGTCAGCTGCGCCTGCCACCGCGGGCCCGGGAGCCACGACGGCCACTCCAGCCGGCGGCGGCTTTTACGGGGTGTGGACGCTGAAGAGCTGGAGCATCGATGGTCAGGTGCTGCCGTGCCCGGTGCAACTCTCGCTGGGGCCGGCTGCGCCGTCCATCGGGTGCGGCCCCAACACCTTCCTCAAATTGTTCCGGAGCGGTCGGTACGTGACCGATCTGCCGGTATTCAATGCGAATGAAGCCGACAGCGGCGCGTTCGTGGTGGGCGACTTCGGCCCCAAGAAGGGCTACACGATCGTCTTTGATGATGATGGGACGGCTGATAGCCCGCGCGCGTACCTGCTGACGATCCGGAAGGCTGGATCCACGGCACCCAAGAAGATGGCAATCTCGCTTGCCATGCGTGCGGGCGGCACGAAGACGACCATTGCGATGAACTTCGTGCGCTACACCGGGTGACCAGCGCCATTGGTGCCGCGCAGGTGCCGAGGGACAGCGTCGGGGGCATGGCTCTATCGTGTGCCGGTAATGGCAGGTAACGCAGACAGGCCTATCGGGGTGTTCGACTCCGGCGTGGGCGGACTCACGGTGCTCGACGAGCTGCTGGCCCGGCTCCCGTCGGAGGACTTCATCTACTTCGGTGACACCGAGTGGTTTCCGTATGGCGACAAGTCGGCTGAGGATCTGCGTGCACGGGCTGATGCCATCGCAGCGTGGCTGCTGGCGCAGGACGTAAAGATGATCGTGGTGGCCTGCAACACGGCCACTGCGGCTGCGCTCGCTCATCTTCAGACGCATCTTGCGGTACCGGTGATCGGCGTGATGACAGCCGAGAGCCATGCGGCCGTGCAGAGCAGCCGCACACGCCGCATCGGCCTGCTGGCGACTGAGGCAACCGTGGCGTCGGGCTCGTACCAGCGCACGATCGCCGCGCACGACGCCGGTGCCGAGGTGACCGCCGTGGCCTGTCCGCGTCTGGCACCTGCCATCCAGAGCGGCGACCCATTTGATCAGTCGGTGGTGGACATGATCCGCGAGTACACCCAGCCGCTTCGCGATGCCGATGTCGACACGGTCATCCTCGGCTGCACGCACTACCCAATGGTGGTCAAGTTGATCCGCCGCCAGGTGCCCGATGTCACGCTCATTTCGTCGGGCGAGGAGATCGCCCGCGAGATCGCCGACACGCTCGGCAGGCAGAACATGCTGCGCGACGGCGGGCGCGAGGGGCACTACGCATTCGCATGCTCGGGCGACCCCGAGGCCTTCGGCACCCTCGGCACGCGGTTTATGCAGATGCCGTTCGGGGATGTGCAGCACGTGGACCCGGGCGTGGGCCCGGCGATCTAGATGGGCGTCGAGCGGGTTCTCGCCACGATTACGGCCACCGACGGCGAAGTGCACGACGCGCTGCTGCACATTGACGACCGCATTACCCGGGTGCGCGAGCGCTCATCGGGGCACCGCACCGCGATCGTTCACATCCACGGGATCATGGGCAACTTCCTGGTGGGCACGCTCAGGTTCCTGCCCTCGCGTCTGGCCCGCGCCGGGTATCCCACCCTGGTCGTGGAGACCCGCATGGGCAATGTGGGCCAGCTATTTGGCAAGGCGATCTTTGAGGATGCCGTCAAGGACATCGCCGCGGCGTTCTGGTGGCTCGAGGCGCAGGGGTATGACCGCATTGTGGTGAGCGGGTATTCCAGCGGCGCCACGCTGGCCGCCCGGTACGTGGCCACCCACAACCTCGTGGGTATCAAGGCGCTCATCTCTATCTCGGGGCCCTGGGGGCTGCCGCAGTCGCTTGAGGCCCGGAGTCGTAAATGGGGCGCTGACCCGTCGTACGAGCAGATCGTGGAGCGTCTGGCCGGGGTGGTGGGATCGGGCACTCCTGATCGCCCCGAGGACGACCGTCTGTTCGTCATCGAGCAGAGCCGCGGCCCTACTCGCCGCCCGCACGACAGCGAGGTGTACACGTACCGCACGTGGTGGCACTCGCGTGGCCCCGAGGCCTACGCAGCCATGGCCTTTCGCCAGTTGCCGGACGTCACGGTGCCGACGCTGTTCACCCAGGGCGCGGCGGACCAGGTGGTGGACCCGGAGGAGGCTCAGCGCCAGGCCGACTTGCTGCGCGAATCGGGCAACGAGCACGTGGATCTGGTGTGGGTGCCCGAGGCGGGGCACTTCTACAAGGGGCAGGAGATCCTGCTGGTCGATGCCATCACCGATTTCCTCGGGGGTATCGAGTGAGTTTCCGGCAAACCGGTGCCAGGCGCCGGCCGGCATTCGGGCGCGACGACCGCGAGATCAACACCCGGCTGGTCACGCTCAACACTGACGACGGCCACGTGTGGGACGGCATGCTGCTTCGCCCCCGGTTCGGGGCCCCTGAACGCCGCCGCCTGCTGGTGATCGTGGTGCACGGGTCGGTGGGCAACTACCTGTCGGGAGTCCCGAGGCGTCTTGCCTTCGACCTTGCGCATCAGGGCTTCTCAGTCATGCCCATCAATACCCGGTTGGCCAACTACGGACCGTTCTTCGGCGGCGGGCTGTTCGACAAGACGGTGCTCGACCTCTCGGCGGCCCTCGAGGTGGCGAGAAACAACGGGTTCCCCCGCGTGATATTGCTGGGCTACAGCATGGGATCAACGGTCTGCACGAACTTCATTGCCGAGGTGCAACCGCCCGAGGTTGTGGGCCTGTGCACCGTCGCCCACCCCGAGTCCCTTCCCGAGTCGCTGCGCATGCGATGGCTCAGGTTTGGCGCCTCGCCCACCTACGAGGAGGTGGTGGAGATCGCACGGCCCATCGTGGCCGAGGATCCCGATGACCCCCCAAACGACCGCATCTTCACCGTCACCCGCGCAAACGGACCATTGACCACTCCCGAGAACGCCGAGATCTGGACCTACGCCACGTGGTGGTCGTCGCGTGGGCCAGAGTCGCCGCACGCCGAATCCCGAAAGCGCATCGGATTGGTAAAGGTACCCATCGGAGTCTTTCAGGCGGGCAACGACCACCTCATCCTTCCGGGTGAGGGGTATGAGCTTGCGGCAATCGCCAGTGCCGCCGGCAATCACGACGTAGCGCTCGACATGGTGCCCGACGCCGACCATGTGTTCACCGGCTGTACAGACGACATCGCGATGATGGCCGGCGACTGGCTGGGGCAGTTGGCGTGAGCGATGACGTGCGCACGGCCACCGTGCGCGCACTGTGGGATGACGTCGCCTCCATCTATCAGGACGTGATCGAGCCCGCGCTGCGCGAGCCACATCTGGCCGTGCGCGCGTTGGCGGGCGACGTCCGCGGGCTCGATACGCTCGACCTCGGGTGCGGTACGGGCGCAATGTCCGACCTGCTGGGCCCGGCCGGTGCGCGGGTGACCGCCGTGGACCTGGCACCGCACATGGTGGCGGTGGCGCGCGAGCGGCTGGCAGGGGTGCCCGGGATCGTGGGCGTCGAGGTGATGGATGCCCAGGCCCTCGATCTTCCCGACGCCTCGTTCGACCTCGTGGTCGCCGCGCTCAGCCTCATGTTCTGCCCCGATCACCCCGCGGCATTTGCCGAGGCACACCGGGTGCTGCGTCCGGGCGGACGTCTGGTCATGGCCTGCTGGGGGCGTTCGCACGAATGCGAATCGGTCACCGTGGGGCGTGTGGCTGCCGCCTTTGCCACCGGCTCGGCGCCGCCGGGAACTCCCACGGGGCAGTCACTTGGCGATCCCGAGCAGTTGCGTGGCTTGCTTGAGGGTGCGGGCTTTGACGACGTTGTGCTCACCCGCCGTGGCGTACGTCTTCGCTATCCGGGGCCGGATGCGCTGTGGGCTGCGGTACTGCACGTGCACGGCGAGCGCATCCCGGAT
>CAJAPZ010000034.1 GCA_903943955.1 uncultured Actinomycetes bacterium | reverse complement strand
GTGGTGATGGTGGATGCCTCGGATGAGGTGCTCATCGCGAACGATGCGGCCGATCGCATGCTGGGCGTGGGCCGAGGTCACGATGCG
The DNA here is from genome assembly GCA_903943955.1 of uncultured Actinomycetes bacterium. Classification (GTDB taxonomy): domain Bacteria; phylum Actinomycetota; class Thermoleophilia; order Miltoncostaeales; family Miltoncostaeaceae; genus SYFI01. The sequence goes on along the minus strand of CAJAPZ010000034.1, from coordinate 15,550 downwards.
GCGCGCGCCGATCTGGGGAGCGCGCTTCTGGACGTGGTGCATCGCACCCGGGTTGAAGGCGTGCGCGTAGATGGCGTGGAGATCGAGGTGCCCGGCGAAGGCGCCATTGCCGTGGCCGCCGTGCCGCTTCGCGAGGCACCGGGCACTGTGGTGCTGACCTTGCGTGACGTCACCAGCGAACGTGCGCTGGCACGCACGCGGCGCGATCTGGTGGCAAATGTGTCGCATGAGCTCAAGACCCCGGTCGCGGCTATCAGGGGATTTCTCGAGCTGATGGAGGATGACGCCATGCACCCGGATGCGCGGCGGGAGTTCCTCAGCCTCATGGATGCCGAGGCCGCGCGTCTGCAGCGGCTGGTGGACGAGCAACTGCAACTGGCCCGGCTCGACTCGGGTGGACTGCCCATGGTCATGGAGCCGCTCGACCTGGGCGTGCTGGCGCGCGAGGCCGCCCGCCCACGCCAGCTGCTGGCCGAGCGCGAGGGCGTGCGGCTGCAGGTGGATGTCCCGGGCCCGGTACCCATGGAGGGCGACCCGGCCAGGCTTGAGCAGGCGCTGTTGATCCTGCTCGACAACGCCGCCCGCCACACCCCGGCCGGGGGCACCATCACCGTGCGTGCGCACGTGACTGGCGCCGATGCCGTGCTGCAGGTGACTGATGACGGCGAGGGGATCCGACCCGAGGCGCTCGGCAGCGTGTTTGACCGCTTCTACCGTGCCGACCCCGCACGCGAGGCGGGCGAGCGCACTGGGGCCGGGCTTGGTCTGGCGATCGCCCGCGGCATCGTGCAGGCGCACGGCGGCGACATCGACGTCACGTCGCAGCCCGGCCATGGCGCCTGCTTCACCATTCGCCTTCCACGCGACCCCCGGTAGGCTCATCACATGACACGTGGAGTCGCAATCGTCACAGGGGCCGGACGTGGTGTGGGCCGCGCAACGGCCGAGCGCCTGGCGCGGGGTGGATATGTGGTGGTCACCGGAGTGCGCGATCTCGATCGTGCCCGCGAGGAGTACGGAAAGCAGCCGGGCGTCCAGTTGGTGCAACTGGACGTGACCAACCCCGCGCACATTGCCGATGCGGTGGCATTGGCCGACGACTTCTCCGACGGGCCAATCGACCTGCTGGTGAACAACGCCGGCTACGCGATGATGGGCGCGCAGGAGAATGGCGATCTGGCCGCGGCCCGCGAGATGTTTGAGACCAACCTGTGGGGCGCGGCGGCCATGGTGCAGGCCGTGGTGCCCGCGATGCGTGAGGCCGGTCGGGGAACGGTGGTGACCGTGTCGTCTATCGGCGCGCGTCTCACCAACCCGCTTGTGGGCTTTTACCACGCGTCGAAGTACGCCCTGAACGCACTGTCGGAGGCCCTCTCGATGGAGGTGGGCCACTTCGGGGTGCGGGTGATCATGATTGAGCCGGGGATGATCGCCACCGACTTCCCCAAGGCCACGGTGCTCACGGGCAACGTCACCGACCCCGACTCTCCATACGCCCCGCTGTTCGGCGATCTGCGCGCAGGGTTTGGTGCCTGGCGCGAGCGCGACGACGCAAGCACGGCGGAGTCGTGCGCCGAGGTCATCTGGAACGCCGTCAACGACCCGCACGCCCCCATTCGCATTGTGGTGGGTGACGACGCCGCCGAGCTCGACCGTGCAGTGCGCGAATCGGCCGACGACCATGAGTTTCAGGAGCGCCTGCGCGGATTCCTGAAACTCGACTGGCCACCCGCTCCGCCAGCAGCATGACCCTGCGGGTGGTCGTGGCACCCGCGCCGTTCAAGTCGGCGCTTGGCCCGGCGGATGCGGCAACGGCCATCGCCAGTGGGGTGCGCCAGGCGGGGCACGAGGCCATTGAGGTGCCGGTGGCTGACGGCGGCGAGGGCACCATGAACGCCCTGGTGGCCGCGGCTGGCGGCAGGGTGGTGCAGGCCTCCGCTCGGGATCCGCTCGGCCGGCCCATCACTGCCGCGTTCGGCGTTCTGCCTGATGGCACGGCCGTGGTGGAACTCGCGCAGGCATCCGGGTACGAGCGGCTTGCCGATACCGAACGCGACCCCGAGGCCACTAGCACCCTCGGCACCGGCGATCTCATCCGCGCGGCACTCGACGAGGGGGCCACACGCATCGTCGTGGGCGTAGGTGGCAGCGCAACCACCGATGGCGGCATGGGCATCGCCATTGCACTCGGTGCGCGCATGCGCGATGCGCACGGCACGGATCTGGCCGGCACTGGTGCCGACCTCGCCCGGGTGGCATCCATTGACCTGACCGCCCTCGACCCCCGGCTGGCACATGTGCCGATTGAGGTCGCCTGTGATGTGGCCAGCCCGCTGGTGGGTGAGGAGGGGGCCGCTCATGTATTCGGGCCTCAAAAAGGAGCATCACCCGAGGCGGTGCTGCGCCTGGATGCCGGCCTCGTCAACCTGGCCGCGGTGCTCAGTGCGCAGGGACTTCCCGCCATCGCCCACATGGCCCGCGCGGGTGCTGCCGGTGGTGCGGCCGGTGGCATGGCCGCCATGCTCGGCGCCGATCTGATTGATGGCGGTGCCCTGGTGATCCATGCCGCCGGCCTGGTGGCGGCGCTCCAGGGTGCAGACCTGTGCATCACCGGCGAGGGACGCCTGGATGCTCAGACGCGTACGGGCAAGGCGCCCGCAGCGGTCGCGGCTGCCTGTGCAGCACTCGGCGTGCCGTGTGTGGGCCTCTTCGGCCAGGTGGAGGTGTCCCCGGAGGTCGCCCGCGAAATGGGGTTCGTGTCCTCCATCACCATTGGGCGTACTGCCCGCACCCTGCCCGACGCACTGGCCGCGACGGCCGATGATCTGACGGCGGCTTCGGCCATGCTCGTTGCGGAATGGTCGCCCGTTCGCGGCTGAGCCGCCAGCGCTGGTACCTTCCCCGCCGTGGCAGGAAACCTCAAGGGTCTGGTGCTGTCCGGCGGAGCCGGGACGCGACTTCGTCCAATCACCCACACCTCGGCCAAGCAATTGGTGCCCGTGGCCAACAAGCCCGTGCTCTTCTACGGGCTCGAGGCGCTGCGCGATGCCGGCATCCGCGAGGTGGGCATCATCATCGGCGACACGGGCGATGAGATCCGCGCAGCGGTGGGCGATGGCTCGGCGCTCGGCATCGAGGTCACGTTCATCCCGCAGTCGGCCCCGCTGGGTCTGGCACACGCAGTGCTCACCGCAGAGGAGTTTCTGGGTGACGATGACTTCGTCATGTACCTGGGCGACAACCTGCTGCGCGACGGCATCACCCCGCTTGTTGACCGGTTCCGCGAGTCCGACCCCGACGCCATGATCCTGCTGCAGCAGGTGCCGAACCCCGAGAGTTACGGGGTGGCCGTGCTCGATGGCGACCGGGTGGTGATCCTTGAGGAGAAGCCCGCAGAGCCCAAGAGCGATCTCGCGCTGGTGGGCGTGTACATGTTCACCTCGGCAATTCTCGATGCGGCCAAGGCAATTGAGCCCTCGCCCCGCGGCGAGCTGGAGATCACCGACGCCATTCAGTACCTCATCGATCAGGGCAAGCGGGTTGAGCCCCACGTGGTGACCGGCTGGTGGAAGGACACCGGCAAGGTGGAGGACATGCTGGAGGCCAACCGCCTCATTCTCGACGTGATCGAGCCCTCAATGGAGGGTGAGCTGGTGAACAGCAACATCGAGGGCCGGGTGGTCATCCAGAAGGGTGCGCGCCTGGTCAACTCGCACGTGCGTGGCCCTGCGGTGATTGGCCAGGACGCCATCATTGAGGATTCGTACGTGGGCCCGTATTCGTCAATCTCCACCGGCTGCGTGGTGCGCCGGGCCGAGATCGAGCACTCAATCCTGCTGGAGCGCGTGCATATTGAGGATCTGGACGCGCGGGTGGAGAGCAGCCTCATCGGCCGCGATGTGACCATTTCCCGTACCGACGCGAAGCCCCGGGCATACCGGTTTGTGCTGGGCGACTCGTCGGTTATCGGCCTCACCTGATCGAGCATCCGTGAAGGCGCTGGTCATCGGACACCGGGGAATGCTCGGCACCGACCTCATGGCCCACCTGGCCGATGTGGAAATTGACGCCACAGGTCTCGACCTGCCCGACATCGATATCACCGACCGCCGGGCGACCATTCGTGCCGTCAGCGAGGCCGCACCCGACGTGGTGTTCCACCTTGCGGCGTGGACCGACGTGGACGGCGCCGAGGAGCATGAGGAGCAGGCGCTCATGGTGAATGGCGAGGGCACGCGCAACGTGGCCATCGCGTGCCGCGAGGCAGGCTCTGCGCTTGTGGCGGTGAGCACCGACTACGTGTTCCCCGGCACGGGTGGCCCCTACGACGAGGATGCGGCCACCGACCCCCTCCAGGCCTACGGCCGCACCAAGCTGGCTGGCGAGCGTCTGGCCGAGATGGAGTACCCGGAGGGCACCCGTATCGCGCGCACCGCGTGGCTGTATGGCGCCCACGGCAAGAACTTTGTGGACACCATGCTCATGCTCGCCATTGATCGCATCGCGGTGGACGTGGTGGCCGATCAGACCGGCTGCCCCACATGGACCAAGGACCTGTGCCCGGCGCTCGTGGAAATTGCCTCACTTCCGCCCGGCGTGTACCACGCGGCAGGTGCCGGCAGCACCACATGGGCCGACTTCGCGCGCGAGATCTTCCGCATCTCCAACGCCGACTGCGCGGTGACTGACACCACCACCGAGGCGTTCAATCGTCCGGCCCCGCGACCCGCGGTAAGCGTGCTTGAGGTCACCCGCGAGGGCGCCCCGCGCCTGCGGGCGTGGGAGGATGCACTGGCTGACTACATCGGGGAGCGTTCGTGAAGGTCCTCATCACCGGCGGTTGCGGGTTTATCGGCTCAGAGGTCGTGCGCGTTGCGATGGAGCAGGGCCACGAGGTGGTCAACCTCGACAAGCTCACGTACGCGGGTAACCCCGCCAACGTGGCCGACGTCGCGGACGACCCCCGGTACTCGTTCATCCACGGCGACATCGCTGACCCAGAGATCGCAACGCAGTCGGTGCAGGGGGTGGAGGTGGTCATCAACCTGGCAGCCGAGAGCCACGTGGACCGCTCACTGCATAACCCCACCGAGTTCATTGAGACCGATGTGGTGGGTACCGCAACGCTCATCATGGCCGCGCGCGAGGCCGGCGTGCGCCGCTTTGTGCAGGTGAGCACCGACGAGGTGTACGGCTCCATCCCCGCAGGGGCCTTCAAGGAGACCGACCCAATTCAGCCGTCGTCGCCGTACTCGGCCAGCAAGGCCGGCGGCGACCTGCAGGCGCTCGCCATTCACCACACATTTGGCCAGGACATCGTTATCACCCGGGGCAGCAACACCTACGGCCCTCGCCAGTACCCCGAGAAGCTCGTGCCGCTGTTCATCACCAACGCCCTCGACGGCCTGCCCCTGCCGGTGTACGGCGACGGCCAGCAGATTCGCGACTGGATTCACGTGCGCGACCACGCCGAGGGCATCTGGCACGCCATGGAGCACGGCGAGGCCGGGCAGGTGTACAACGTGGGCGGCGGCAACGAGTGGCCCAACCTGGAGATCACCGAGCGCATCCTCGCCCACACCGGTGCCTCGCACGACCTCATCACCTACGTGGAGGACCGCCCGGGCCACGACCGCCGCTACGCCCTCGACACCACCAAGCTGCGCGGCATGGGCTGGGCCCCGAAGGTGGACTTCGACGATGGCCTGGCATCAACCGTGGAGTGGTACCGCGAACGCCGCGACTGGTGGGAGCCCATCAAGAGTGGTGAGTACGCCGACTGGTACGCAAAGAACTACGCCACGCGATGATCCGCCGGGCGCTTTTTGTCGGAGCCGCCGTGGCGGCGCTCATCGTTGCCGCGCCGGGTGCGGCGGCTCCGGCCGGCACTATCACCGAGTTCTCGGGCGGCCTTACCGCCAACTCGGGGCCGTTCGGCATCACCGCGGGTCCTGATGGGAACATGTGGTTCACCCAGGTGGGTGACGACGTCAGTGCGGTGGCCCGCATCACCATGAAGGGCCGGATCACCGAGTTCCGCACCGGCATTGACCCAAACGCGCGCCCCTGGGAGATCGCCACGGGGCCCGACGGCAACCTGTGGTTCACTGAACTCGAGACCATGCGGGTCAGCCGCATCACCCCGAAGGGCGTGGTCACCGGGTTCACCAAGGGCATCACGCCGTACCAGTCCGCACCCTCCGGCATCACGGCCGGTCCTGATGGCGCCATGTGGTTCACCGAACTTGGCAACAGCGCCATCGGTCGCATTACGATGGACGGCGCGGTGACCGAGTTCACCAAGGGCATCACCCAGGGCTCAGGGCCGTTCGACATCGCCTCCGGCCCCAATGGCACCCTGTGGTTCACCGGCGCGTGGAATGGCGAGAAGGACGTGCCCGGCAAATCGATAGGCCGCAGCACGACGCTCGGTGCGATCACCGAGTTTCAGCAGGGCATACCGGCTGCGTCGAAGCCCGCGGGCATCGCGCTTGGCCCCGACCGCACGATGTGGTTCACCATGAACAGCGCCGACGCCATCGGGCGCATCACACCCGCCGGCAAGGTCACCGTCTATCGCAAGGGCATCAGGAAGGGGTCGAAGCCCGGGCTCATCGCTCTCGGGTACGACGGCAATATGTGGTTCACCGAGACCGACGGCAACCGCATCGGGCGCATCACACCCAAGGGTGTGGTGACCGAGTTCTCAAAGGGCATCACCAAGGGCGCCGGCCCCATCGGTATTGCGGCGGGCCCCGACGGCAATATGTGGTTCACCGAACTGGGTGGCAACCGCATTGGCCGAATCGTCACGGGAGCAGGCCCGCCCCAGCACAGGTAGTTATCGGATCCGATAACCTCACGCGATGACGGCAGCGCCCGAAACCCCGATCGGCCCGGTGCTCGCCCGGGTGCTGAAATCGGCCGCGATGCTGCAGCGCGTGGTGCCCGATGCGGTGCTGGTCGGCGGAGCGGCGGCGGCGATGCATGCCCGGCACCGGGAGTCGTTTGATCACGACCACGATCTGGCCGACCTTGCCGATCGCTATGCCGAGGTGCTCGACGCGGTTGAGGCGACGCACGGCTGGGCGACCTCGGTGAGGGCATCCCGCCCCCCGATGACGATCATGGGCTCGCTCGGTGGTATCGAGGCCGGGCTGCGCCAGATGCGTCGCACGCGACCCCTCGAAACCATCGAGGTCGAATTGGGTGATGGGCTCACGGTGGTGGCCCCCACCGTTGACGAGACGCTGCGCGTGAAGGCATACCTGGTGGTGCAGCGCAATCAGGTACGCGACTACCTCGATGTCGTGGCGCTTGCCGACCACATCGGCATCGACCATGCCGTCGAAGTGCTCGCGGCCATCGATGCCTACTACGACGATCGTTCCGGCGAGGCCGGCTCTGTGCGGACGGCGCTGGTGCTCCGGCTCGCCCTGCCCGACCCGCGTGACGCCCGCGTCACGCGCGAGCTCGCGCGCTACAAGGGCCTTGATCCCAGGTGGCACGACTGGGCGCAGGTGGTGGGGGCATGCGAGGCGCTGGCCCTGCGGCTCGCGGAGGGCCAGCCATGACCGTGACCTTCCGCAACGTCGATGCCTCGCCAGCCGACGATGTGCGTACCTGGCCCTACGAGGCCATTGTCATCGTGCTCGAACGGGGGCTGGTCGCCGACTGGCAGCCGCTCATTGACGAAGTGCGGGTACGTCCGTATGGAGAGGTCGCGCGGGCTTTGGAGAGCTACGTCTCGTACACGGAGCCGTCTGGGATCACGCGTCTGTGCGAGCTGGTGATCGCCAGCGCCCGTACCGACCTCGATGCCCGTGACCGCCGTGAGGTGGCAGATCGTGTGCAGCGGGCAATTGCCCTGTCCGGCGTGTCAGCGCGCGAGTTCGCCGCGGCGCTCGGCACATCGGCGTCACGGCTGAGCACCTATGCGAATGGCAAGGTGGTTCCGTCGGCGGCGATGCTCATGCGCATGGAGCGCGAGGCGGCGAGGCCAGATGGTCACTCATTGCCCCGGGGTCGCCGCCGCACTCCCTGACCGCAATGCGGAAGGTGGCGCGAAACACGTCCCCCGGGGCCACTGTGGGCAACTGATCGCCGGTGACGAGCGCATTGGTCGGTGCGGTCATGGGCTCGAAGCAGATGAATGGCTGGTCGGCTGGCGCGTACACCTGCGCCACGGGGTAGCCATCGTCGAATGCCACGGTCACCTCGCGACCGGCGCCACGCAGGGTGAAGCGGGGCGCCGGGGCAATGCGGTCGTACAGGTCGTCGAATGCTTGCTCGGTGAGCGCCACCGTCAGTGGGGAGACGGGTTCGCCCGCACCCGTGGGCAGCCCCCGCTCGTCAAGCAGTGCGTGGCGCTCGACCGGCAGCGTGATCTCCACCCCGGCGCGGGTGCCACCAGGCAGCGCGAGGTAGGGGTGAAACCCGAAGGCAATCGGCACCGGCACATCACCAGTGGGGGTGACCGTCGTGGTGATGGAAAGGCCGGCATCGTCGAGAGCCACGGCCATCTCGAGGAGGTGGGGAAATGGGAAGGCCGCCATCAGCGCGGGCTCCGCCCCGAAGTCGAGACGGGCACGGAGCACGGCCGCGTCGCAGTGGGCGCCGGCGTCGGTCACTTCCCAGTTCGGGCACGCGGCCAGGAGGCCGTGGATGGGTAGGCCATTCGCATCAAGCCTGATGGGCGAGATGGCGGGATCGAGCAGTACCTCGTGCCCCGCTACCTCGTAGCGCAGGCCCGACAGCCGGTTTGCCCACGGGTACAGCAGCGGGATGCCGAAGGTGGACCCTCGCCCGATGTAGGTGGCGAGCCCCCCGCGCTGGCCGAGGATCTCCTCGCCACGGTGGCGTAGCGAGCAGCACACCATTCCTGCGCCCGGCGCATAGGTGGCTGTCAGATCCCCACTCGCAGACGTGAGCCGCGTGGTGGGATGCCCGTCGGTCGTGGTGTGGGTGACCGAGGGGGGCACGCCGTGCCTACTGGTTCTCGAGCAGTTCTTCCTCAGGCACGTCGCGCCACACGCGCGCGGGCAGCCCGGCCACCAACTTGCCGGCGGGGATGTCCTTGGTCACCAGGGCGCCGGCAGCCACGAAGGCCTCTTCGCCGATCTCGATGCCCGGAAGAATGACCACGCCGCCCCCAATGCGCGCCGCACGGCGGATGGTGGCGCCCATCAGAAGCTGGTGACGCGCATCGGTGCGACCCATGAAGTTATCGTTTGTGGTGGTGACGCAGGGCGCGATAAAGACATCGTCTTCAAGGGTGGACAGGCGGGTGATGTACGAGTTGCTCTGAATGGAGCAGCGCGACCCGATGGTCACCTGATTCTCGATGCACACACCGCGGCCGATGCCGCAGTCGTCGCCGATGGTCACGTTCTCGCGCACGAAGGCCTGATCACCAATGACGGTGCGGGCCCCGATGGTGCTGCCCGCAAACACCACGGCACCCGAGCACACGGTGACGCTCTCGGCGATTACCAGACCCGGAAGCTCCTTCTTCTTCGCCGTCGAGCGGCTGGCGAGCTTCGGGCTCTTGCCGAGCACCACGTTGTCCTGAATGACGCATCCGGCACCGATAACCGTGCCGGCATGGATCACCACGTTGGCGCCCACTTCCACATCGTCGGGAAGCACTACGCCCTCGCCCAGCACCAGGTTCTCTCGGCTCATGCGGGTGCCCCTTTCAGGGTGATGGGTCGGCCGTTCTCGGCCAGTGACTTGTCCATGGCCTCCAGCACCTCAACCGTTGCGAGACCGGCCCAGGCGTCGGCGATCGGCGCCTCGCCCGATCGGATGCAGTCGAGAAAGTGCTGGCACACGAGCTTCAGCGGCTCGGCACCATTGATCTTGGGGCTGAAGATGTCGCCCGAGCGCACCTGGATGTACTCGCCGTATTCGCCGGTGCGGGGCACGGGGCCCTTGTCGTACACGGTGATCTTGCGCTCGCTCTCCATGTCGTCAAACACCACCATGCGCTCAGATCCGATGACGGTCATGCGGCGCATCTTGTGGGGGTCGAGCCACGACAGGTGCAGGTGCCCGGTGACGCCGCTCTCAAACTTGATGTGCCCAAACACCACGTCTTCCACGCCCGGCTGCAGGTACGACGCGCCGGTGGCCGACACCTCAACGGCGCGCTGGCCCACCAGATGCAGCATCACGCTGATGTCGTGCGGCCCCAGGCTCCACAGGGCGTTCTCGTCTTGGCGCACGATGCCCAGGTTCAGGCGGTTGCCATACAGGTAGTGCACGTCGCCCAGATGGCCGGAGTCCACCAGCTCCTTCACCTTGGTGACGGCCGGGTGCAGCACCAGCAGGTGATCCACCATGCAGGTGATGCCCTTGGCGTCGGCGGCCTCGGCCACGGCGCGGGCATCGGCGGTGGTGAGCGCGAGGGGCTTCTCCACAAACACGTGCTTGCCGGCCTCGATCACCTGCAGCGCCAGGCGCGCGTGCGTGGGTACCGGGGTGGCGATCACCACCGCGTCGGTCTCGGGGTCGGCCAGCACCTCGGCCAGATCGGTGGTGAACTTGGAGCGTGGGAATCCGGAGCGGTGCTGGTTGAGCAGGCCCTCGTCAAGATCACAGGCCCAACGCAGGTTTGATCCCTCGAGCCTGTCGAAGTTGCGGGCCAGGTTGGGCCCCCAATACGACATACCCACCACGGCCACATTGAGGGGCGTCACAGCGTCCATACGTTCTCCCCTCGAGGTACTGCGTTGCGGAAGTCCACCACCAGGTCGGCAACGTCGGCCACATGGGCCCAGTCGATTCCTGAGTGCGCGGTGACCACGGCCACCACATCGGCTCCGGCCAGTTCGGCGTCGTCGAGCGGCACGCTGGTCATGGCCACGTCAAGACCGTGTCCTGGCTCAAGTGCCGGCACATGCGGGTCGTGGTACCGCACGCTGGCGCCCCGCTCCAGGAGCAGCGAGATGACCTTGAGTGCCGGGCTCTCGCGCATGTCATTCACGTCGGCCTTGTAGGCCACGCCGATCACCAGCACCGTCGATCCCTTGATGGCCTTCTCGCGGTCGTTCAGCGCACGGGCCAGCTTGGCCACGCAGAAGTACGGCATCTGCGAGTTGATCTTGCCGGCGAGCTCAATGAACTCGGTGTGGAAGTCGAACTCGCGCGCCTTCCACGTGAGGTAGAAGGGGTCGATGGGGATGCAGTGGCCGCCGAGGCCGGGGCCGGGACGAAATGGCATGTACCCAAATGGCTTGGTGGCGGCCGCGTCGATGACCTCCCACACGTCCACGCCCATGCGGTCACACAGCATGGCGGTCTCGTTGACCAGCGCGATATTGACGCTGCGAAAGACGTTCTCGAGGATCTTGGTCATCTCGGCCACTTCGGGGCTCGAGACCGGCACCAGTGAGTCAAATGCCAGGCCGTACACCGCCACTACCTTGTCGGTGCACAGCGGTGTGAGCCCACCCACCACCTTCGGGGTGCTGCGGGTGGTCCAGTCCTCACGGCCCGGGTCAACGCGCTCGGGCGAGAAGGCCAGGTGGAAGTCCTCACCGGCGATCAGGCCCGATGCCTCAAGCAGCGGCGCGAGTTCCTCACGCGTGGTGCCGGGGTAGGTGGTGCTCTCCAGCACCACCAGCTGGCCCTTGGTCAGGTGCCCCGCGAGCGTCTCGGTGGCACCGAGCACGGCGCTCAGGTCGGGCTCGCGATGTTCATCAAGCGGTGTGGGCAGACAGATGATGACCGCCTCCACATCGCCCATGCCATCCCACGAGGTGGTTGCCTGGATCAGGCCCTGCTCCACCAGCGGCGCGAGACGCGGCGACGGAACGTCTTCGATGTACGACTCACCGGCATTCACCTGCGCCACGCGCGGAACCGACGAATCGAGCCCCAGCACTGGCACTCCCGCCTCGGCAAACACCACGGCGAGCGGCAGCCCCACGTAGCCGAGGCCGATGACGCCGATGCGTGGCGCGGGGGCGGTCATGGGCGACCGCTCTGGAAGATGTGATTCTGCATGGACAGCGGCGGTATCGTAGCCACCCGGGGGGCACTGCGGCCTCGTGGTTCCCCCTGCTCACAACCATCTGGAGGGGCGAATTGGCAGATACCGCACTTGCTGGGCTTCCGCGAATCGTCCGCGCATCCGCCGAGATCAGCTGGCGCGGCCAGGCCATGATGTCCTTGGGGCTCGCGTCGGCCTGCTACTGGACCGTCGTATGGCTGGTTGATGGCCCCGTCCAGCCGCTTGAGGCGGGCATCGTCTTTGCCGCCTCATTGCTGATGACACTCGTGCTCGGCGGCATTACGAGCCGCCGCCGCGTGACCCACGCCCTGACCCACGTACTGAGTCCTCACGCCATGGTGCACGAGACCCCGGCAGATGCCCGTGAGCGCCACGCCCGCGCTGCATCAGTGTTGCTGCTCGGTGCGGTCGTCCTGCTGGTGCTCGATACGGCCATCAGCGAGGTGGGCGCCACCGCCGCATTGCTGGCCGGGGCGGGCATTGGCATCGGCATCGTCGACCGGGCCGAGGCCAGGCGCTGGACGCAGGCGGAGGAGTCCCGGTCGGCGCGCCTGTTCCTCATGATCCGCCCCACAGCGCTTCTGGTGCGGTTTGGTGCCACCGACGTATTCGAACTGCCGGGCACCGGCAACCCGAAGTACGACGACGGTCCGTCGCCCTTCGACCTTCCCTAACCCAGTTCGGTGACCAGGGCACGCACGATGGCGTCGGCCGCATGGCCGTCGCCGTAGTACTGCGGGCGCTCATCGGGCATGGACAGGTCGGCCATTGCCTCGGCCACTTTTGCGGCGTCCATACCCGTGAGGCGGTTGAACCCGCCATCCACGGTCTCTACCCACTCGGTGGTGTCGCGCAGGGTGATGCAGGGGATGCCGTGGAAGTAGGCCTCCTTCTGCACGCCGCCGGAGTCGGTGATCACTGCCTGCGCCTGCATCAGGAGCGCGGTGAAGTCGAGGTACCCGGCAGGCCGGGCCATGATGAGCCCCGGAACGTTCTGCAGTTCATCCCAGCGCCCGGCAGCCTCCAGTTTGGCTCTGGTGCGCGGATGCACAGGGAAGATGGCGGGCGCGCCCAGCGAGGTGAGCACCTCCACCATGGCGCTGAGGGCCTCGGGCGTGTCGGTGGCCGCCGCGCGGTGGATGGTCACCAGCACGTAGCCACCGGGCTCCAGGCCGCGGCCCACAGCCCCGGGCTGCGTGGCGGCCAGTGCTGCAAATGCGCGGCAGGCGTCGTACATCACGTCGCCCACCAGGTGCACGCCCTTGGTCACGCCCTCGCGCGCCAGGTTGTCGATGGCCTGCTGGGTGGGACACAGCAGCACGTCGCTCAGGTGGTCGGTGATCACCCGGTTCTGCTCTTCGGGCATCCGCTTGTCAAATGAGCGCAGCCCGGCCTCCACATGTGCCAGCGGCACGTCCATCTTGGCGGCCACCAGGGCACCGGCCAGCGTGGTGGTGGTGTCGCCGTACACCAGCAGTGCGTCGGGCTGGGTGTCAGCCAGCACCGGCTCCAGGCGCTCCATCATGATGGTGAGTTGATGCAGCGGGCTGCCGGGGCCCACCGCCAGGGAGTGGTCGGGTGCCGGGATTCCGAGCTCGTCGAAGAACAGATCGGCCAGGTCCGGGTCGTAGTGCTGGCCTGAATGCACGAGTATCTCCTCGCCCTCTGCACGGAGTGCCTGGCACAGGGGAGCGGCCTTTACGAACTGGGGTCGGTTGCCGACCAGCGAAACGATGCGCATGAGCCTCCTAGAGCCCCGAGAACCCTATTCCGGAGAGCTGTTGCGTGATGCGCTCCAGATTGCCTGTTGCGATGAGTACACCGAGCGCGATCATGAGCCCGGCCCCGATGGCGTTGACCATGTTCCAGTGATCGCGTATCCACCGCGACGCTGACAGGGTCTGGGTGAGAAACATCCCGGCCAGCAGAAATGGGATACCCAGGCCGAGCGAGTACACGAATAGCAGCAGCGCACCGGCCAGGGGTGACCCGGTGGGCGCGGCATAGGTGAGGATACTGCCGAGGATCGGGCCGATGCAGGGGGTCCATCCGGCGGCGAAGGCCGCGCCCACCAGGCTTGCGCCCACCAGGGTCTCGGGCCGCTTGGCCATTCTGATGCGCCGATCCCCCTGCATCCATCCAAGTCGGGGCAGCACGAGCATTGCCATACCCATGACGATGAGAATGATCCCCGCCACCAGGTTGAGCGTGTCGCGGTCACGCGCGAGTGATCGGCCCAGTAGCCCGGCGCTGGCCCCGAAGATGGCGAACATGATCGCGAAGCCGAGAATGAAGGCGAGTGTGGGGCGGATGACGCTCTTCCAGCGCTGCTCCACCTGATCGGCCGGCACCCCGGAGATAAACGACAGGTAGCCCGGAACAAGCGCCAGAACGCACGGCGATGCGAATGAGACGAAACCCGCCGCAAAGGCAATGGGGAATGAGATGAGTGAGAGCTGGTCCACCGGCTACCTATGGTATCCCGGGCAGGTGTCCGCTTTGGTCGTGCCGAGGGGTGCTGGGGACCTCTGTCAGCCCGGGCGCACGTCACGCCCGGGGCGCGTCGACCACAAGCTGATGCCGATGCTTCCCACCAGCACCAGCACGATGAAACCAAGCGACATCCATGCGGCGGGGTGCCAGACGTCCTTCACCAGCATCTTCACGCCCACGAATGCCAACACAATGGCAAGCCCATATGAGAGGTACTTGAAGCGCTCGACCATGCCCTCGAGCACGAAGTAGAGCGATCTGAGCCCGAGGAGTGCGAACGCATTGACTGCGAACACAAGAAACGGCTCCTTGGTCACCCCGAAGGCGGCGGGGATGGAGTCGAGCGCGAATACCAGGTCGGTACCGGCCAGCATGATGAGCACCAGCCCCAGCGTGGTGACCACACGTTTGCCGCCACGCCGCACAACGTAGTTGGCGCCCTCGTAGGTGCCTGTCAGTGGCAGATGCCGCTTGAGAAACTTGAGCACCTTGGAATGCTCGGGGTCTGCGGGGTCGTCTGCGTGGGCGATCAGGCGCCAGGCGGTCCACAGCAGGAACGCACCAAAGAGATAGAGCACCCACGAGGCGCGGGTAATGAGCACGCCCCCCACAAGGATCGCTGCCAGACGCAGGGCGAGAGCCAAAAGGATGCCCACCGTGAGTACGCGCAGGCGGGCCGCCTGCGGGGTGGCAAAGAACCCAAAGAGCACGATGAACACGAACACGTTGTCCATCGACAGCGAGTACTCGAGCAAGAAGCCCGACCAGTACTCCCCTGCGTATTGCGATCCCCAGATCGCCCCCACGAGAAACCCGAATGCGACTCCGAGTGCTAGCCAGAAGGCGGTCCAGAGGAGCGCAGTACGCATGCGCATCTCTTTCCCGGCTTTCGAGATGACCAGCAGATCGAGCACGATGATGATGATTGTGGCGGCGACCAGCGCTGCCCAGGCCCAAAGGGGAACATTCACAGGGGGGGAGTGTGGACGAAGTCCGCGGACGGTGCCCGATGACCAGTCGGCCACCCCGGCTGCCCCGGGG
>CAJAPZ010000033.1 GCA_903943955.1 uncultured Actinomycetes bacterium | reverse complement strand
TGATCCTTGAAGGCGGCGAGCGTGAACTTGCTGTCAATGCTCACGCCGATGATCACAGCACCCGCGTAGGGTGAGTCGTCGCTGACGATGGCGGTGAACCAGTCGGTGCACACGGGCGAAAAGGCCAGCGGGAAGAAGTTGAGATACACGGGCTGCCCGCGGAACTTCGACAAGGTGGCCTCGTCGCCGTTCGAGTCGACGAGCGTGAAGTCCGGGGCTTCGGAGCCAATCTCAAGCGGCATGCAAAATCTCCTAATTTTGAGATAAACGACGACGGGACAATAGCGCTCCGGCGCGTGTTGACATCGGTAGTACCGAACCGCGATCGGGGCCCGAAGGGGGCCGCATGGCCACGTTCGGTCAGAGACACGCTGGAGGCGTCGCGATGGCGTACTGCTTGCGATCGTCGGTGTTGCGGGGATGCAGGAAGCCACCTCGCCCGCGGCTAAGATTCAGATGTGGCTCCAAACCCCGACAGCGGTCGCCGCAGATTGCCCTCAGGACCTCCCGTGGGGGGTTGGGGGTTTGGCGCGTCCGGTATTCCCAAGCGCTTCTGGGTGGGCCTGTCGGTAGTGCTGGTGGCGCTGTCCATCTTCCTGCTGGGCGAGGCCTACACCGGGTATGGCGTGATGGTGCTCATTCTCGCGCTGGCCGCAGCGGTCAACCTGCTGCCATGACGCCAGACGCCGAGGCGCTCGCAGAGCTCCTCCACGCGGCGCGGCCTGACGCCGAGCCGTTTGATCTGGGGCCGGATGAACTCGAAGAACTCGTCGCTGAGGTGGGTGGCGATCCAGAGGCCCACGCAGTTATCGGCGAGGCCCTCGTGGCCTGGGAACGGATGCTGGCCTAGGGGATGAGCCCGGCTGGCTCGGGGCGGAGGTTCAGTCGGTTGGCCAGTGCGTGTGCCAGGGCGTCCTCAGCCCGCGCCCGGTCGGCATCTCCGCCCTCGGCCGCGATGGAGGTAGCCACCACGTCCGGCGCGCCACACGCAGACATGATGCGAAACCATTCCAGGTCCGGATCTCGGTTGAGCGCGATGCCATGCAGACTTACGCCCTCGGCCACGCGTATCCCCACACTCCCCACCTTGCGACCCTCCACATAGGTTCCCATGCGCTCGTGGTCCGACTCCGCGAGAGGCACCTCACAGGCGTGGCAGGCGTCGGTCATGGCATCCACCAGCGCCCCGACAAAGCGCCGTACCCCACGGCCGCCACGAAGGTCGGTCAGCACGTAGCCGGTCGTCTGGCCGGGGCCATGCCACGTCATCTGCCCGCCGCGGTCGGTGGCCACGCATGTGGCACCCATACCGGCCAGCACCTCGTCGGTGATGAACAGGTCTTCGCGTGTGCCGTGGCGGCCGTAGGTGTACACGGGGTCGTGCTCGAGCAGCCAGACGACGGTGGGCGAATCACCCGACCGCACCAAGTCGGCAAGGCGCCGCTGCTCGTCCCAGGCCTCGATGTAGCCGATGCGCCCGGTGCGCGCGAGAAGTGCTGGGCGCATCACACCAGCAGTGCGGCGGGATGCTCCAGCAGCTCGGCGACCCGCCCCAGGAACGTGGCGGCCTCCGCTCCGTAGATCACCCGGTGATCGACCGACAGCGACAGCGTCATCACTTCGCGAACCACCACATGGCCATCCAGCACCACGGGTCGCTCAACTGATCGGCCCACGGCGAGGATGGCGGGTTCGGGTGCATTGATGACCGCATGAAAACGGTCGATGCCGAACATTCCGAGGTTGGTCACCGAGATGGCCGACCCCTCCATCTCGTTGGGCCGCAGCGTGCCCGCCCGACCCCGTCGCGCCAGATCGCGCACCTCGGCGGCGATCTGCGGCACCGTCTTCTGGTCGGCGTCGCGCACCACCGGCACGATGAGCCCACCGGGAACCGACACGGCCACGCCCACGTGCACGCCGTCGGGTACCAGCAGATCGTCACCGTCGAGTCGTGATGCCATGTCTGGTCGCTCACGCACCGCCATGGCCACGGCCCGAACCACCATGTCGTTCACGCTCGGTCGTTGATCCTCCGGCAGCGCCACTCGCAGGTCGGCCCGGGCGGCCGCCAGCGCAGTGGTATCGACGTCACGCTCCAGGGTGAAGTCGGGCACCTGGTGGGCCTCGGTCATGCGCCGGCTGATGACCTGCTGCAGGTGGGTGAGGGGGGTGCGCCTGCCCGCTGGCCAGTCGCCACGGGGAACAGGTGGCGGCATCTTGGGTGGCACCGGCTGCACTGGGGCAGCGCTCCCGAGTGGCGCGACGACCGGTGGGGCAGCAGCAGCTGGTGCGGGCTGCGCGACGTCCTCGGCCGCGGGGTTCCCCGACAGCGCGGCTTCGACGTCACGTTTCACGATTCGCCCGCCCGGGCCGGTGCCCGTGACCGTCGAGAGATCAAGGCCGGCATGTGCCGCGATGTTGCGGGCCAGCGGGGATGCCGCGATGCGGGTGCCCGACGTCGCAGGAGGAGCAACGGCAGGTGACGTCGCCGCGTGCTGTGGTGCCATGGGCGCCGGAGACGGTGTGATTGCCGGGGTGCCTGCGCCTGAGATGGTGCCGGCGGTACCATCGGAAGCCGTCGGGATACCGGTTGCCACTTCGTCTGTCGCAATGGGATCTGCTTCGCCCGGTGACGCAACCGACTGCACCCCTGTCGGTGCTCCCGCGGCGTCTCCGATGGTCGCGATGGGTGCACCCACATCAAGGGTGTCGCCCTCCTCCGCGATGATCGACAGCACGCCGTCATCCGGTGCCTCCACCGTCATGGTGGCCTTGTCGGTCTCGATCTCCACCAGTGGCTCCCCCTTGGCCACCTGGTCGCCATCGGCCTTGATCCACCGGAGGATCGTGCCCTCCTCCATGGTGTCCGACAACTTGGGCATGAACATCTCGGGCATTAGGCAATCCCCCTGCCGATGTTGGCGAGCACGGCGGCCACCACGTCTGCCGGTTGCGGCAGCGCGGCCTGCTCCAGGTTCTTTGCGTACGGCATGGGTACGTCGGCGCAGTTGACCCGGCCGATGGGCGCATCTATCCAGTCGAAACAGGCCTCGTACAAGTGCGTGGCCAGTCCGGCGCTGATGCCGTACTCGGGCCAGCCTTCGTCCACGATCACCGCGTGCCCGGTGCGCCGAACACTGCCGGCCAGCGTGTCGAGGTCGAGCGGACGGAAGGTTCGGGGGTCGATCACCTCAACCTCAACGCCCTGCGCGGCAAGCTCCTCGGCTGCCTGCAGCGCAACCCACACCATGCGCGAGTGCGCGATGACGGTGCAGTGCGTGCCGGCGCGGCGCACCACGGCCTGCCCAAATGGAATGAGGTCGTCGGGGCCACCTACCGGGCCCTTCTTGCCGTACAGCCCCTCGTTCTCGATGAAGATGACCGGGTCGTCGTCGCGGATGGCGGTCTTCAGCAGGCCCTTGGCATCCTCAGGCGTGGATGGGCACACCACCTTGAGGCCAGGTACGTGGGCGAACCACGCATCCAGCGTCTGGGAATGCTGCGACGACAACTGGTGTCCACCACCACCGGGCATGCGTATAACGATGGGCACCGACACCTGACCGCCAAACATGTAGTGGATCTTGGCCGCGTTGTTGACGATCTGATCCATGGCGAGGATCGCGAAGTTGACGGTCATGATCTCCACGACGGGCCTGAGGCCGGCCATGGCGGCACCGATGGCAAGCCCGGTGAAGCCGGCCTCCGTGATGGGGGTATCCACCACGCGCTGGGGGCCAAATTCCTGGAGCAGCCCTCGGGTGACCTTAAAGGCGCCATCGAACCCGGCGATGTCCTCTCCCAGCAGGAACACGTCGGGGTCACGCGCGAGTTCCTCACGCAGCGCCTGGTTGAGCGCGTCGCGGTACGCCACGGGCTTCGCAGTGTCGGTGCTCATCGCATCAGCGCACCGCCACGCGCGTCGTCGTTAAAGGGGTTGGCGTACACGTCGTCGGCCAGTTCGCCCACCGGCACCTCTGGGCTCTGCTCGGCGAACGTCGCAGCGTCCTCCACCTGCTCCTCCACCTCGGCCCTCATTGCCGAGATGTCGTCGGCGGTCATCACGGCCTCGCCAAGCAGCACGCGCTCGAAGGTGATGAGCGGGTCGCGAAGGCGCCAGCGCTCCTTCTCCTCGGCGTCGCGAACCGTGTCGGGGTCGCTCATCGAGTGCCCGCGGTAGCGGTAGGCGAGCAGCTCGACGCACACGGGGCTGCGCTCCTCGCGTGCCATGCGTGTGGCCTCGGCAACGGCACCCCGCACGGCCATCACGTCCATGCCATCCACTTTCCAGGCGGGGATCCCGTAGGCCTCGGCTCTGGGGTACAGGTCCTCTTCGGCGGATGCATGCTCCAGCGATGTGCCCATGCCGTACTGGTTGTTGAGGATGAGAAAGACGATGGGCAGGTCCCACAGGCCCGCCATGTTGAAGCACTCGGCCACCACGCCCTGGTTGGTGGCGCCATCCCCGAACATGGTCACCGACACCTGATCGCCGCCGCGGTACCTGATGGCATAGGCCAGGCCGAGGCCCAGCGGAACCGACCCGCCCACGATGCCGTAGCCGCCGTAGAACGACCGCGCTTTGTCCATGAGGTGCATCGAGCCACCCCGGCCACCGCACAGGCCGGTCGACCTGCCGAGAAGCTCGGCCATTACCGACCGTGGGTCGGTGCCCCGGGCCAGTGCCTGGCCGTGCTCGCGGTAGGTGGACGTGAGGGGGTCGTCGGCGCGCATGGCGCTGACCGTTCCCACAACCGCAGCCTCCTCACCGATTGCCAGGTGCAGGAACCCTCCGATACGACCCGCCATGTACTCCTCCGACGCCTTCTCCTCGAAGCACCTGATGAGGAGCATGGAGCGGAACATGTCGCGCATGTCCTGGGGCTCAGTGGCGCCGGGTCCGGTCATGCCACTGACTCCAGATGCAGTTCCATCACGGTCACATCGCGCCACGCCCCCGCCACGCGGCCGTGCGCTCGATGGGTACCAACGTCGCGGAAGCCCCGACTTGTGGCGAGCGCCTTCCCGCCATCGTTGCCCTCAAGGATCATCCCCACCAATTTCCAGTACCCGAGCGCTGCAGCCTCGGAGATGAGGGCGTCAAGCATGCGTCCACCGATGCCCCGACCCTGTGCCCGCTCAGCCACGTACACGGTGTACTCGCCGACGCCGTCGTACCAGTACCGGTGCGAGAACGGGGCAAGGGCCGACCACGCGACCACGCCCTGGGCGTCGTCGAGCACCCATACGGGCGCCTGTTCCCCGCGAGCTGCCAACCAGGCCGTGCGCTCATCGACGTCGTGCGGACCGGTGGCGAATGTGGCCACCCCGCTCGCGATGGCCTCGTCGTAGATGGCGCCGATCTCCGCCGCGTCACGCGGCGTGGCGGCGCGGATGCTGGAAGGCGACGACACGCTGCCCAGCATAGGCCAGCGCGCCGTCGCCAGCAGCGGCCTTGCCTACTTCTTTGCGCCGACGTCGGCCGGCCGGTCCTTCAGTGTGAGTGTGAGCGTCTCGGTCTTGCCGTCGCGAAGCACTGTGAGGGTGATCTGGTCGCCCACCTTGCGACTTGCCACTGCCTTCGACACATCGGCCATGTCGGCGATGGGCGTTCCGTTGATGGCCACGATCAGGTCGCCGCCCTTTGGCACGGCGGCATCGGCGCTGTCGGCGGCCTTCATACCCGCGTCGTTCGCTGGCCCGCGGTCATCCAGCGAGGCCACGATCACCCCACGCTTGCCCACAAGCCCCAGCTTCTCGGCAAGCCCCGGCGTGAGCTCGCGCCCCTGGATGCCAATCCATGCGTGCTGGGCTTTGCCACTGGCGATGATCGACGCGACGATCGGGCGCACGGTGTCGATAGGCACGGCGAATCCGATGCCGACGTTGCCGCCGTTCTTGCTGGCGATCTGCGAGTTGATGCCGATCACCCGGCCGTCGCGGTCGAACAGCGGTCCGCCGGAGTTGCCCTGGTTGATGGCGGCGTCGGTCTGGATGGCGTTCTGGATGGTGAATCCGCTGGGTGACTCAATTACCCGCTCCAGCGCCGACACGATGCCGGTGGTGGCGGTGCCCGCGTAGCCATACGGGTTCCCAATGGCCACGACCTCCTGGCCCACCGTCAGCCCGCCGCTGTTGCCCAGCGGCAGGGGCGACACACCGGTGGGCACCTTGTCGATCTTCACCACGGCGACATCCGTGCTCGTGTCCACGCCAAGGATGGTGCCCTCGGCCTCGGTGCCGTCCTCGAACGTGACGGTGGTCTTGGAGGCGCTATCCACGACGTGGGCATTGGTGATGATGTGGCCCGCAGCGTCGATGAGGAATCCCGACCCGAGGCTGCCACCCTGGGTGGTCTCATTGCTGATGGACACCACTGCCGGCGACTTGCGCTTCACGACTTCGGCGACCGACAGCCCCTTCGATGGCACGGCGCTCTCCGCCTCGGTGGCTGCATCGCGCGCAGAGCTCACGCTGGTGGTCACACCACTTGCCGTCTCGCGGATAATGGTGGTGTCGCCACCCCCCAGCTGTCCGGTACCTGCGAGCACCGCCAGCGCCGTTACAGCACCCACCACGGCGGGGAGGGCGATTGCACCCACGCGCTTCATGCCCTTCGGCTTAGGGGGCGTGTTGCCGCCGTCAGGTGTCGTGGGGTTCGTCTCGTCCTGCATGGCTCGTGGCTCCGGGCTCGAATGGCATCAAGGTATGGGCTGCTTTGTACCGGGGATGGATTAGGACCTCGTTAGGGAACCTTTGCCGGGTGATCAGCATGGTGCCGGTCTGGGTACCATCACCGCGTCAGGGTTTCACGGAAGAGGGCGGGTAAATGGCCGAACGGGTTCTGGTGGTGGACGACGAGAAGTCGATCCGCACGATCGTGGAGTACGCCCTGAAGGATGGCGGCTTCGAGGTGGTGTCGGCCAGCCGTGGCGACGACGCCCTCGACATCATGGAGCGCGAGGCCATCGACCTTGTGGTGCTCGACCTCATGCTGCCCGGCATTGACGGCATGGAGGTGTGCAGGCGCATCCGCGCACACCGCAACGTGCCCATCATCATGTTGTCGGCACGCGGCGACGAGGTCGACAAGGTGCTCGGCCTCGAGATGGGTGCCGACGACTACGTGACCAAGCCATTCTCACCGCGGGAACTCGTGTCGCGGGTAAAGGCCAACCTGCGCCGGGCGAAGGCCACTCCTGCCGTGGGCGAGGAGCCCATCCGCCTGGGCGACCTGCAGGTCGACCCAGCAGCGCGCACGGTCACCCGCGATGGCGAGTCGGTCAACCTCACCTACTCCGAGTTCGAGATCCTGCTCAAGCTGCTCAAATCACCCCGCCGCGTGTTTACCCGCGAGGAGCTGATGGACCACCTGTGGAAGGGCTCGTTCTACGGAGACCTGCGAAGTGTTGATGTGCACGTACGTCACCTGCGCCAGAAGGTGGAGATCGATGATGCGAATCCCGTGATCATTCGCACCGTGCGCGGGGTGGGCTACGCCCTCGGGCGGGAGGGCGGGTCACCCGGGTGACCACCACGGTCCCGCCGACGGGCCAGCGTCCGAGGGGCCGCACCGGCCTGCAGACCTGGCTTATCGGGTCGTTCGTTGCAGTTGGCGCTCTCGCCAGCCTGCTGGTGCTGCTGGTGCTGCTGCCCACGCTTGAGTCGAGCGTGGTGTCTGGTGCCACCGATCGCGTATCGCTGGCCACGACCGACGTCTTGCGGAGGTCCGCCGCTCTCCCGGGGCTGGGCGCAACGGTCACGGCGTCCGACGCCCGGGAATACGCGGCCAAGGCGGCATCAGAGGTGCGCGGCGCCGCCCGGTTTGTGGTGCCCGACGTCGGCGTGTACCCGGCCGGCGAGGCGTCAGTCGCCGACACCTTCGACCCCACCGACTTCGGGCCTGAGGCCAAGGCGCTCGCCAGCACCATCACCGGGGATCCCGTGCGGCCGCGCGTGGCCGAGCAGCCGGACGGCTCGCGCATCATCTACTCAGCGGTGGCGGTGACTCAGGGGGGAGCCCCGGTGGGGGTGCTCGAGGTCGCGGTGCCCGTGCCCAGGCCCACCGAGGAGATCGCGGTGCTGCAGCGCCGCATCATCCTTGCCGTCATCACGGTGCTGCTGCTGTCGTCGCTTGCAGGTCTGGCGCTGTCGCGCGTGCTTGGCCGCCGTATCGGCAGAGTGGCGCGAACGGCAACTGCCTTGGCATCGGGCGACCTCTCGGCCCGCGCACCCCAGTCGGCGCCCCGTGAGGTGGCCACGCTTGCCGATGGTCTTAATCGCATGGCCGATCAGATCGAGGGCCTTCTCAGCACGGTGACCGGCGAACGCGACCGGGCCCGCGCCCTTGTGGCCGGCCTTGCCGAGGGTGTGGTGATGGTGGATGCCTCGGATGAGGTGCTCATCGCGAACGATGCGGCCGATCGCATGCTGGGCGTGGGCCGAGGTCACGATGCGGCGCGCGCCGATCTGGGGAGCG
This sequence comes from uncultured Actinomycetes bacterium, assembly GCA_903943955.1. GTDB lineage: Bacteria > Actinomycetota > Thermoleophilia > Miltoncostaeales > Miltoncostaeaceae > SYFI01. The sequence continues at coordinate 32 of CAJAPZ010000033.1, read as the reverse complement.
CGCTTCTGGACGTGGTGCATCGCACCCGGGTT
>CAJAPZ010000032.1 GCA_903943955.1 uncultured Actinomycetes bacterium | reverse complement strand
GGGGTCAGTCCCCGTGTCATACGCTCTGCAAATGGTCACACGGGTGCGCGCATTCATCGCAACGTCACAGGACGGCTTCATCGCCGGCCCCGATGACGACCTCTCATGGCTCCCAGATGGCCACGCGGGTGAGGACTACGGCTACGAGGCCTTTATGGCCGACACCTCGGCAATCGTGATGGGCCGCCGCACGCACGACGTGGTGCAGGGCTTCGGCATCGACTGGCCATATGGCGAAATACCGGTGTTCGTGGTCACGTCGCGGCCGCTCGAGACGGACGAGCCCACGGTGCAGCCCGTATCGGGCACGCCCGCGGAGATCCTCGCGCGGGTGCGCGAGGTCATCGACGGCGGTGTGTACGTGGATGGCGGCGATGTCATCCGCCAATTCCTGGATGTCGGCTTGATCGATGAGGTGACCATCACGGTGATTCCGGTGGACATTGGCGAGGGCGTGGCGCTCTTCACCGATGCGGCCCAGCGTGCCCGCCTTGGCGAGCCGACCTCAACCGGGTTCCCGTCGGGCGTGGTCCAGCAGCGGTACGACCTTCGGCCGTAGGCCAAGGTGCCGGGGGGCCGGGCCTCCCTACGCGGCGATGAACTCCGCGTCGTGACAGGGCTCGGGAATCCCGATGTCCGACTCTTGGAGGAACTCAATGTGCGCGGCCAGGGCCTCGCGCATCAACGCCGCGGTCTCCTCGCGGGTGCCGGCGCCAGCGAACACGGGGAGGTCGGGGCAGTACGCGCCCCACGTGCCGTCCTCACCCTGCTCGTAGATCACGAGGTACTTCCTCATCGCAGATCCTCCAATCCTGTCTGGCGCCTGATCGCCGCCAGGGTCCCGCGGTTGACTGTAGTGGAGTCTCTGCCGGCAACGGTTGCGGTAGATCGTCCATCCGGGCTGATCCAGATCTCATGTGGGCCGCGTTGTCGGGCGCGTATCCATCCCGCGGCACGCAGGGCCCGGCGAACATCGCGGTAGGTCGGTGGCATCGGTATGACCGTATGGCGACTAGCGCCTCACGGGTGTCACAGGCTGGGCCAAACGCCGCGCGCGTTCGTGCCAGAGGCCGGCTGACGACCGGCACACTTCCGTAACAGGGTGGGAGGGCCGGCACGCTCGCGCACATGACACAGCCCCGCCTCATTCCGCTGTCGGAATTCTTCGACAACCCCGAATGCGCGCTTGCCAAGCCATCTCCCGACGGCACCATGCTCTCGTGGGTGGCGCCGCTCGACGGCCACCCCAAGGTATGGGTGCGCCCAATTGGGGGTGTGGACAAGGTGCCTGTCACCAGGGTCCAGGGATACCGCCTTGGCGAGCCGGCCTCGACGACGTTCCCGTCCGACGTCGTTCAGCGGAGGTACTCGCTGGCGGGATAGGTCTCACCCCCCTCGGGGCCCGGGGCCCCACCTGCTTACGCGGCGATGCGCTCCGCGTGGTGCGTGGGCTCCGGGATTTCAAGGCCAGCCTCGCGAAGCGCTTCGACGTGGGCGGGGACGGCCTCGCGCATCAGGGCCTCGGTCTCCTCGCGGGTGTCGGCTGCCGCATAGACGCCCCACAAGTCCGGGCTGTAGGCGCCCCACGTCCCATCTTCACCTTGCTCGTAGATGACCAAATATTCCTTCATCGAAGGCCTCCGAGCCCCGTACCCCGCCGGATTTCAGCGAGCATGCCTGCCTTGACTGTATCCGAATCCTTCCCGGCTACGGTCACGCGCAAGCTGCCATCGGGGCTCGTCCACACCTCGTGGGAGCCCCGCTGCCGGAGCTTCATCCAGCCTGCGTTCCTGAGGGCCCGGCGAACATCGCGGTAGGTCGGCGGCATCGGCCTGACCGTATGGCGACGAGCGCCTCACGGGCGTCACAGGCTGAGCCAAACGCCGCGCGCGTTCGCACCAGAGGCCGCGTGCCGGGCGGCACACTTCCGTAACAGAGAGGGAGGGCCGGTACGCTCCCGCACATGACACAGCCCCGCCTTATTCCGCTGTCGGAGTTCTTCGACAACCCCGAATGCGCCCTTGCCAAGCCATCTCCCGACGGCACCATGCTCTCGTGGGTGGCGCCGCTCGACGGCCGCCTCAACGTATGGGTGCGCCCAATTGGGGGTGTGGACAAGGTGCCTGTCACCAGGGATACCGATCGTGGGGTTATGGGGTACTCGTGGACTCGCGACTCCAAGCACATCCTGTATTCCAAGGATCAGGGTGGGGATGAGAACCACCACGTGATGATGGTTGACGTGCCTGGTGATGGCACCGCGCGCGATCTCACTCCGTTTGACGGCGTGCGGGCCAGCATTGTGTCGGTGCCGCGGGCGACGCCCGGGCAGATCATCGTCAGTACCAACCGTCGTGATCAGAGCATGTTCGACGCTGCGCGGCTCGATCTTGAGACCGGCGAGATGACGACCATCGCCGAGAACCCCGGCAACTACATCGGGTGGGTTGCCGATCGTCATGGCGTGGTGCGCGGGGCGTATGCGCAGACGCCCGAGGGCAACTACGAGATCCTGGTGCGCGACACCGAGGCCGATGAGTTCCGGCTGCTGGCCTCGTTTGATAACGAGGACAACGGCACGCCGTTTGGATTCGACGCCGATGGCACCACCCTGTGGGTGGGAAGTTCGAGGGATAACGACCTGTCGCGGCTGGTGGCCATCGACGTTGCCACGGGTACCGAGACCGTGCTTGATGAGGACGAGGTTGCCGACCTCGGCGCGCCCATCATCAGCGACAAGGACAGAAAGTTGCTGGGCGCCGCCTACCTGCGCGACCGCCTTGTGGTGCACGCCTTCGACGACAAGTTCGCCGCCGACATGGAGACGGTGCGCGCAATCTCTGACGGCGACCCGCGCATCATGGGCTCGAGCGCCGACGAGCGCATCTGGACCATCGCATTTGACAGCGACACCGAGCCGGGCGCCACATACCTGTTCAACCGTGACACGGGGGAGAGTGAGTTCCTGTTTCGCCCGCGGCCCTGGCTGGTGCCCGAGGATCTCTCTCCCATGACCCCGGTGCAGATCACCTCGCGCGACGACCACACCCTGTACTCGTACCTCACCATTCCGAAGGGGGTCGAGCCCGCCGACCTACCGCTGGTACTGGTGGTGCACGGGGGGCCGTGGAGTCGCGACTCGTGGGGCTACGACGCCGAGGCACAATTTCTGGCCAACCGTGGCTACGCCGTACTGCAGGTGAACTACCGCGGCTCCACCGGCTTTGGCAAGCACTTCATGCACGCGGCCGAGCGCGAGTTCGCCGGCAAGATGCACGACGACCTGATTGATGCGGTCAACTGGGCGGTGACCGAAGGCATCGCCGACCCCGATCGCCTCGCCATCTATGGCGGCTCGTACGGCGGCTACGCCACGCTGGTGGGCGTCACGTTTACACCCGACGTGTTCAAGGCCGCCATCTCGTACGTGGGGCCGTCGAGCCTGGTCACGCTCATCCGCTCGTTTCCCGCCTACTGGCGGCCGTTCCTGCAGAGCACCTGGTACCGATTTGTGGGCGACCCTGAGGTGCAGGAGGAGCACGACGATATGTGGCAGCGATCACCGCTTCGCTTGGTTGACGAGATCACCACGCCCCTCATGGTCATTCAGGGTGCCAACGACCCGCGCGTGACCAAGCAGGAGAGCGATCAGATCGTGGCGGCGCTGAAGGATCGTGGCGTTGAGGTGGAGTACATCGTGGCGGACGATGAGGGCCATGGATTTGTGAAGCCCGAAAACCGCATGCGCGCCTACCGGGCCATCGAACTGTTCCTCGCCGACCATCTTGGCGGTCGCAAGGAAGACTGACCGCCCGGGCCTAGACCGGAACGACCACCTCGAGCCCCTCGGCGCGCGCGGCGTGTGCCTGGCGCTGATCGCCGGTGACAAACAGCAGGGGTGCGTCGCCCGCGACCATCGCAGCTTCAGTGAGCGCCGCCGCGATATGCAGCGCATCAAGGGCCCGCACCAGCTGGCGCCCCGCGATGTCGGCCGCCAGGGGAACGATGGTGGCGGGATCCCCGGGCAGCAGCATCACCCTTGGTCCGCTCACAAACGCCCAGTCGGTCACATTGGCCGCGTCAACCACACGCCCCTGCGACTCCGCAGCACGCAGCGCGCTCGCCAGCTCTACGCGCGTGCCGCACCAGGTGACCAAGCGATCTCGCGCTGCCACCAGCCCATCGCGGGTGGCGTCGTGATGCGCCTCGTCGGCGAGTACCGCCCGGGCAATGACACTGCTGTCGAGGTAGGCGAGTGCGCCGGTGCGAATCATTGCGCGCCGTCGTGTCGCTCCGCGAGCAGGGCTGCCACCACGGCGTCGCCGGCCCCCGCCGGCTGTCGGGCCGTCCAGCGCGCATGCGCGGCATCCACACCCCCGGGTGAGTGGGCGACCGGGGGTGTGGATGCCAGGAGCCCATGCGCGGCGGCGCGAGCGCGAAATGGTGCGGCACCGTCGCGCCCTGTCGCGATGGCATGCTCGATGGCGTTCGTGACGAACTCGTTGAGCGACACCCCACGGGCCGCGGCCTCGGCCCGTGCCAGCGTATGCAGTGCATCGGGCACCCGGGTGAGGATCTGCTTCATGGCACGATGATAGCGGTGCGTGCTATCAGTTGGCACATCGCGGAGATCGGTCGCTCGCATGGCCCTCAGCGTAGGTGCGCCAGCGTCACGCGGACTGCGCGCAAAGTGCCGTCTCGCGGGCGGGGGTGTGCCGGGTTAGATCACGTTGCGCGGGTCGTCGGGGTCGTCGTTCGGGACGTCCTGATCAAAGGGTGCCTTGCGGTCGCGTGGCCCCAGTACGCCGGGCATGCGGTTGACGGCCTTCCACAGCAGCACGGCGAGCAGCCCCGCCACCAACAGCGCGGTCACACCGATTACCAGCAACCCGCCCTGTGCCCTCGGCTCGCCAGCCAGCGCCACTTGGGCTGTGCGGAGTGCATCAACCTGCTGTATCTCATAGGCCGCAAGGCCATGCGACGGGTCACTGGCCAGCGTTCGACGGAAGTCGGCCTTTGCCCCGTCCAGATCAAACCGCTGCACCCGTGCGAGCGCTGCGCGGTATGCCGTCTGCGTGCGGCCCTCCCATGGGCGCACTCCAGCACCGTCGAGCACTCGCAGAATCTCGTCGGTGGGAGCCATGGCGCCACCACCGGCCTTGCGTTTGATGAGCACCACACCGCGTGCGTGGCCATTGGCATCTACCACCGGCCCGCCGGAGTCGCCCATCTGGATGGGATTGGTGATGAGCGTGAGGTACCGGGTGGGCTGCTTGTCGGGGTGGCCAGTCTCACCGATGACTCCGGTGCGCACCGACGGCACCAGCGCGCCGTGCTGCGGTGCTGCGAATGGGTCGGTGCTGCCAAATCCCAGGCTGGCAACAGGCGTGCCCACGTCGGCGCCGCGGTCCAAACCGATTGACGGTGCGTCAGCCACGCCCGGCACGCGGATGATGGCGATGTCGCGTGCGCGGTCGGTGGCCACTAGGCGCACCGATGCCCCGTTATTTCGGGCTGCACCGGGCCCGGCAGCAGCCGGGCGCACCACACGCTCCAACTGCATGAGCCCCACCGGGGTCACGCCATTGCGCTTCACCCAGTCAACAGCGATCTGCTCCGAGTGCGGCTGCCCCTGCAGAGCGAGTTTCTCCAGGTATGCGGTGGCGGCGATCTCCGACGGGCTGGGGGAGATCACATGGTGGGCGGTCACCAGGTAGCCGTCGGGGGTCACGGCAAAGGCGGTGCCCTCCTTTCGTACCTCCCGCGCCTCGGC
>CAJAPZ010000031.1 GCA_903943955.1 uncultured Actinomycetes bacterium | reverse complement strand
CCACGGCTGGCGGGCTGGATGCCCAGAAGAACCAGCACCGGGGCCAGCGCCCCCAGCAGTACGTGCTGCGACATATGGGCGGTGAGCAGACCACCCTGCGCGATGGTGGCGATGGGGGCGCACAGCGACAGGACCCCAACGCCGACTCCACTCCAGAGGAATGCGAGCCGGCGCCGATGCAGTGCGGCGTCATCGGCCTGGCGTGGCGAGAGGATGATTCCCATGGCAACCAGCGCGCCCACGAGGATCCCTGGAAAAGCCCAGAGGGTCCACCACTGGTCATCGGTCACCCGGCGCAGCGCACGTTCGTAGCCGCCCCATATCTCGGAGGCCCCACCCGTGGCCCCGGCGAGGAGCACCCCAAGGGCAACGATCGCCGCGCCGGCGACCGCGCCGAGGATCCAGCGTGCGCCCGGGGGCGTGCGTGTGGCAGGGGAGGGCGGCATCGGTGGTGACGCTAGCGCGGGCAGCGGCGCTGTGGCAGCCGCGCGGCTAGGGTGGCTCGCATGCGCGACATCATCATCCGTGGGGACATGATCAGGTTGGGGCAGCTGCTGAAGCTGGCCAACCTTGCATCGGGCGGCGGGGACATCAAGGCGATTCTTGAGCATGGTGTCCAGGTGAATGGGGAGCCGGAGGATCGCCGGGGGCGCCAGTTGCACCCGGGCGACCTGGTCGAGGTATTTGACGAGTCACTCAGGGTCGTCACACAGGCCTGACGGTGACGGTCGGCCCGGCACGTTCGTCGGCCCAATGGGAGAATGCACACATGGCTGAAATCGGACATACGGCAATTGGCGCGTGGAGCGGCGGGCGGGTAATGCACTTTGGGGAGCCGCTTCCCGACGAGCGCCTCGAGGCCCTCCTGCGCCCCGGCGACGACATCAACACCATCGTCACCGCGGATGTTTACGCCGAGGGAGAGGCCGATCGCATTGTTGGCCGTTCCATCAAGGGCCTGCCGCGCGACGACTTCAATCTGGTTGCCACCATCGGGCACGACTTCTACAACGGAATCCGACGCGGATCGAGCGGCTATCCCCGCTTCACCGATCCCGAGCTTCGCGGGCCGGACGGCTACCGCGACTACCTGTACATGGCGCTCGAGAAGAGTCTTGAGCGCCTTGGTCAGGACCACGTGGATCTGTTGTTCCTGCACAACCCCGATCGCATTGGATACACGAGCGACGTGGTGTGGAAGGCCATGACCGACATACGCGACGAGGGGCTCGCCGGCATGATCGGAGTGGCCCCGGGCCCCGCGAACGGGTTCACGCTTGATCTCATCGGATGCCTTGAGAACTACGGCGATGACATCGACTGGACGATGATCATCCTCAACCCATTTGAGCCATGGCCCATGGGCATGGCCCTGGCGGCGCACGAGAAGTACAACGTGAAGGTGCTCGCCCGCGTGCTCGATTACGGGGGCGTGTTTCACGGCGATCTGCCGGATGAGGACAAGCTGGTTGAGGGCGACCACCGTAAGTACCGCCCCGCGGGCTGGGTTGCCGAGGGCAAGCGGCGGCTCGCCGAAATGCAGCCCATTGCCGATCGCCATGGGCTCACCCCGTTGCAGTTGTCGGCGCAGTGGACGCTGGCGCAGCCGGCGGTGGAGTGCGTGGTGCCCACCTTCATCCAGGAGGCCGGGCCAATGCACAAGACGGTCGAGGATCAGCGGCGCGAGTTGGCCACCACTCCGCGCGAGACCCTGCTCACCCCGGAGGACATCGCAGAGATCACCCGGCTGGGCGACAACCATGGGTGCATGGCGCTCAAGGGTGGTACCCCCGGCCACGTGGGTGATCAGATGCCGGATTCATGGCCCATGGCGCCCGATCTCGATGCAGTCGCCGAACGGTGGGGGATCGATCCGGCGGCCGACCTGGTGCACCTCACCTAGACAGCCCGGCGGGCGCGTTTCTGCAGCGCCTTCGGGCCGGGGCGCTGGGTGGGTCAGGGCCAGGTTCCTTGCGGGATCTTTGGGACGGGGAGGGGGGCTCCCGTGACGGGCGGTGCGCCCGGGCTCATCAGATGGTGGGCCGCCAGCAGGTCAAGGAGTGCCCGGGAGTACTGCGCATGACCGGCTGCGCTCAGATGCACCCCGGAGTCTGAGCTGATGAACCAGAACTCACGCCCGGGGCAGAAGCCAAATGGGTGCAGGATGGCCAGCTTCATCTGTGTGACACGCGCCTGGGTGCTTGCGCCGTCCACCCGAGGGTGCGCGCCAAGAGCATTCGTCTCGCAGCGGTGGGTTCCAGGGGCGAGCCCTGCCGACGCCTCGGGTGCCTCCATCAGCAGCAGGCGACCTCTGGAGCCCCCATTGGCAGTGACGGCAGCGCGCACGGCGCGCTGAAGTGACCCGGCCACGTAACGCACGCGGTCAACCTGCAGGAACGCGCTGGCGGGAATGGCGATTGGGTAGTTGGCGACCACGACGGCGGCGTGAGATCCGTCCAGGATCGTGCGAATGACGTGTGCGAGGTGGCGCGTGAGGCCCGAGGCCGCAAGATGGGTGTCGGCGCACGCCGCGAATGAGGCAGGGCGCCAGCGAAGCTCGCATCGGTAGGCACGTCCGAAAAGGAACTCATGCAGCAGCGGATTGGCACCGAGCATGACCACCACCACATCGGGGTCGTCCCGCACTGCCTGTTCGGTGAGGCGCGCAAACTTGCCGCCGGTATCGAAGTCCGCTGGAGTGGCACCCGAGATGGCGAAGTTGGCGAACTGGCCGGTGCGGGTGAGCCCAAGGGATCGTGCCGCCCCGGCCGGCCATGCCACCCCGTTGGCAAGCCCATAGTCGGGGAGAAACCGAAGCGGGGCGGTGGACCCCACGCCGTTGACCGCGTTCGACGCGCACCGGTCGTTGTCGTACTGCCCGGGCATGCACCGGAGCAGATCGCGCGCCCTCCAGGGCGTGCCGTCTCCGAGGTAGCCGAATCCGGCCGGGACGGAGTCGCCCAGCACGCGCATCGTCTGGGCCATCGCGTGCGTCGGCAGACCCACCGCGAGGCACAACATGACGAAGAGGGCAGAGATAGCGGTGCGGCGCATACAGGCCACCTGTGGGCGTCATGGATGGACACCGTGAGGGTGAACAACCAATCAGCCGCAATCGGCACAGGGAAGTGCCGAAGCGTTGAGCAAGGGGAAATAGGGATCACCCGTGACGCCCACCCCAACCCGTTCGCGCAGGTTCAGATCAGGGGGCAACCGCCACTACGTCCACGAGCGCAGACATTCCGCTGTGGCGGGTGCCCTCGTGGAGGTCTGCGTCGTACTCGGCAATCGCCTGCAGGGTCAGTGTGGGGAACGCAGTCTGCATTTCATCGACCGTATAGAGGTACTCGGCACTCTTCGGGCCCCCCGTGGCGAAGGCCAACTGTCCGAGCCCGTAGCCCTCAAGCAGCAGTACGCCGCCAGGGCGGAGCGCATCGGCCATGCGCGGGAAGAGGCGACGACGGCCATCCGGGTCGGAGAACTGGACGAATATGGCCACCACGGCGTCGTAGGCGGCGACCGGCCACGACCACTCGTCGAGGTCCACCTGCTCGTGGCGTACCGCCACTCCCCGGGAGCTGGCCAGTGCCTGGGCCTTGCCGATGGCGTTCAGCGACGCCTCGACTGCATGCACCCGATGCCCCTGCTCCGCGAGCCACGTGCTGTTGCGGCCCTCGCCGTCGGCAATGCACAACACATCGCTCCCCGCCGCAATCCTCGGCGCCTCGCGAACGAGGAATGCATTTGGGGCCGTGCCGAACTCGTAATCACCCCCTGCGAACTTCCGCTCCCAGTCAGCGATGGCTGGTTTCATATGTCGGTGGCCTCCGAACGATGGCGGGCTGGGTTGGGACTGCACAACTGGCGTGAGCGATCCGCACTCTGGCGGGTGATGCGGTCGCGCGGTCTATGGGGCAGAGGTTGGGACGGCCCGGAACACATACGTGCCAGCGGTGCTCACATGCGGGAGATGCACGGTGTACTCGGACCCGGTGCCCGCAGGAATGTCCCAGGCGTGGGCGATGTGTCGCGGGTTCTTCGCCGCGGCGGCATTGAAGTTGCCGCGGGGGACCACCTTGAAGTTTGTGTATTCGTAAAGGCGATAGGCCGTGCCGGTATCGGGAATGGTCACCGTCGCAGTGAGGGCCATCGACTTCGCCCGGGGAGGCGTGGGCATCGGGTCCCGGGTGGGGAGACCCTCGCTGATTCTGCTGGACGTCAGGGCAACGGGGATGACGTACGGACCGCCCGGCGATGTGTCGGTCACGCCGGTGACAGCCACCGCATAGTTGCTGCCATCGGTGCCGGTGGACTTGAGCACTGAGTAGAGGTTCGCCGGGCCGGATCCACGGTTTGCCTGCTGACGCGTTTTCTGCACGGTGTCGAATCGGTAGGTGTAGAGAGTCGACCCGGGCGGATTGTCGGCCGTGTTTCCACGCGGAGTCTCGAGGTCGCCGAGAGTGAGCGTGTCCGTGGGGAAGTACCTGCCGACGTTCTCCCCGTCCAGAGGCTGATCCGAGGTGATGCGGAGGACCGGCACAATGTGGTCGTATTCCGAATCGCCCGGGCCATCACGACCCACGATGTTCGCATTGGTGAGGACGCCCATGATGACGATGCCTCCCCGGACGAATTGCTGCTTGACCCACGCGAGGTAGTCGGGGGTGCTGGACGATCCAGTACTGTCGTAGGAAGCCAGTTTCAAGCGCATCCCCGCGGCCGCGGTGACTGCGTTGCCGTCGGGCGGGGACACCCCGAGCAGCAGCTGGCTCGCCTCAAGGGTCTGGTTGGTTCGTGCTGATGCCACGCGGCGGGCGGTCCACTGCGATGTGTACTGCCCGAACCGCATTCCCGCCATGATCATGCTGGTCTCCCCGCAGTACCCGTAGTTCGGGTCCCACTGCAGGCGGGGGGCCATCGGTGCAGTGGATGTGTACGCCCCGGGCGAGGTCGTATCGGCAGCCACCATGGAGGCCGAACTGACCGACAGAACGGCTGTCGCGGCAAGGATTCCACGTCGCACCGTGCGGCTCCATGAGACGGTCCTCATCGCGTTTGACGCTACATGAGCGAAGGCGCGGATCGACGCAGATGTGTCGGTTACCGACATCCGATTCCGCCGGGCCATTGAGAGGCCGTGGCGCACTGAATGTATGACCGGAGTGGTTGAAGAGAGAGGGCCGTCGTCGGGGGGGTGTGCGATGAGCGCCTCGCCCGCCACTTGCATGCCAGTTTGTGGACACTTGGGGGCGCTGCTGACTACGCCCTAACCCCGGGAACCGCATGGGAGCGAGAAAGCGAGAGCCGACGAGCGGATTTGAACCGCTGACCCCTTCATTACGAGTGAAGTGCTCTACCAGCTGAGCTACGTCGGCGAAGCGGCGAGAACTCTACTGCACGGAGGTGGGACGGAGGGCGGTGCCCCGGCCGCATCCATAAACTCACCCTGTCTCCCGAAAGGCTCCCCTCATGAGCAAGTTTCTCGTGCGTTCAATCGCTGCCACTACCGTGCTCGTTGGCTGCGCT
>CAJAPZ010000030.1 GCA_903943955.1 uncultured Actinomycetes bacterium | reverse complement strand
TCCTCGAGGGCCGCGATCGAGTTGCTGCGGATGACGCGCGCCAGGCCGGTAATGCGCTCGGCGGTGATGGGGTTGCGCTTGTGCGGCATCGCCGACGAGCCCTTCTGCCCCTTGCCAAATGCCTCTTCGGCCTCGCGTACCTCGGTGCGCTGCAGGTGGCGTATCTCTACCGCGAGGCGCTCCAGGCTGGACGCCGCCACGGCCATCTGGGTGACCACCTCGGCGTGGCGGTCACGTGGGATCACCTGAGTGGCGATGGGCTCGCACTTGAGGCCCAGCTCGTCCATCACCTCGGCCTCGATGGCCGGGTCGAGCATGGCGTAGGTGCCAACCGCACCGCTCAACTTGCCGTAGGCGATCTGCTCGTGCGCGCGCCCCAGGCGCTCCTCGTTGCGACGGCTCTCCAGCGCGAAGCCGGCGAGGCGCAGGCCAAACGTGGTGGGCTCGGCGTGCACACCGTGGGTGCGCCCCACACACAGGGTGTCGCGGTGCTCAAGCGCCCGGGCCTTCAGCGCCTGGGTGAGTTCGGCCTGCGCGGCGACCAGCAGCGTGCCGCTCTGCACCATGGCCAGCGCCAGCCCGGTGTCCAGCACGTCGCTGCTGGTCATGCCGTAGTGCACCCAGCGGCTTGCGGGGCCGATGTTCTCGTTGACGTTGGTGAGAAACGCCACCACGTCATGGTTGGTGGTCTTCTCGATCTCGAGCGTGCGCTCAACCGAGAAGGCGGCTTTCGACTCGATCTGCGCCAGGTCGTCGGCGGGGATGACCCCACGGCGGCACCATGCACGGCACACGGCGAGCTCGACGTCGAGCCAGCGCTGCAGCTTGGCGTGTTCCGTCCAGATGGCGGCCATCTCGGGCCGCGAATACCTCGGGATCATGCGTCCATTTCCGTCGCGGTAACGAGGGCCACCCTACCAACGGGGTCCCCCGTCGCGGCAGGGCTCACGAGAAGGTGTCGGGGGGTGCCAGCCACTCGGCGCTGATCACTGCCGACGTCTTGTCGCGGATTACGTCGAAGTCCTTGTCGCAGTGCAGCACGGTAAGCGCGTGGCGCTCGGCAATGGCCGCGATGATGAGGTCTGGCGGTGGCAGGCGGGGGTGCCCGCACGCGGCGAGGTCGCCCTGAAGAGCGAGGGCGCGCAGCGCAGCGGCATCGTCCAGCGCGGCGAATGGGAAGCCACGCAGGTGGCGCATCATCTCCGTGTACTGCTCGGCGTTCCTGGCGGAGTACCCGGCCTCGAGCAGGAAGGGCAGGCACGTGTACACGCGGCTGTCCGCGATGGCATCGGCGATGTCGTCACGGCGCGCAGTTGGCAGCGCAGGATGCCGAAGGCGCGCCCAGGCCGAGTTGTCCAGCAAGTACTCGGTTGTCACGTAGGTCGAACCCAGCCAGACCGCCGGACCTCGTCCGCGGCCTCCGGGTCGACGAAGGGCTGCCCGCCCGCCCGCACCCTCGCGGCAACAATCTCGAGCATCTCCTTATTGGCCTGGCGCTGCGCTCGCTTCTTTGCAGCCAGCGCCTTGGCGCCGATCACCACCAACTCCGAAATCGATACGTCGTCGCCACCGGGCTCGGCCCGCAGTTCAGCGAGGGCCTCGGCAACGGCACCGGTCTCGGTCACTGCATGGCGGGGCTTGGTCGTCGGCATCGCCGAAGTGTAACACCGTGCAACACCCGCCTTCGTCACGGACTGCGACGAAATCGCGTCGACTAGGCGTCCATCCCTGCGGCGATGTCACGTCGCATCTGCTTGCCGTCGAAGTTGACCAGATCCGCACCGGCGTAGGCGCGCTCACGCGCGATCTCCACCGTCACGCCCCGGGCCTGCACTGCGAGCACACGGCCGCCGGCGGTCACCAGCTCGCCCTCGGCGTTCAGCGCCGTTCCGGCCTGAAACACATCGGCCCCCGTGGCCATGGCATCGTCGATGCCGGAGATCACATCACCCGTTCGCGGGTCGCCCGGGTAGTTGGCGGCGGCCAGCACCACTGCCACCGACGCCTCGCCGCTCACCGTCACAGGCGAGTCGGCCAGCCCACCGCTGGCCGCGGCCAGCAGGATGTCCCCCAGGTCGCCCTCCACCCGGGGCAGCAGAGCCTGGGTCTCGGGGTCACCAAACCGCACGTTGAACTCCAACACCTTGGGGCCGCTCGGGGTCATCATGATGCCCGCGTACAGCACACCATTGAACGGAATGCCACGGCGGTGCATCTCGCGGATGACGGGCCGATGCACGGTCTCCACCAGCTCGTCGGCCAGGTGGTCGGGGATGTCGGGGATGGGGGAGACCGATCCCATGCCGCCGGTATTGGGGCCGGTGTTGCCCTCGCCGATCGGCTTGTAGTCGCGGGCAGCCGGGAAGCGTGCCACCGCCACGCCGTCGCTGATGGCCAGGAGCGACACCTCCGGGCCCACGAGACCCTCCTCCACCAGCACGGTGAGGCCGGCATCGCCGAACACCGCATCCTCGAGCATCATCACCAACGCAGCACGGGCCTCGGCCTCGTCCTGTGCGATGACAACGCCCTTGCCCGCGGCCAGTCCATCGGCCTTGATGGCGACGGGCGTGCCGTAGTCGGCCACGGCCGCCATCCCTGAGTCCACATCGGTCACGGTCATTGACCGCGCTGTGGGGACGCCGGAGGCCAGCATGATTTCCTTGGCGAATGCCTTGCTGCCCTCAAGGCGCGCGGCCTCGGCGGACGGGCCAAGCACTGCAACACCAGCGACGCGAAGCACGTCGGCCAGACCCGCCACGAGCGGGGCCTCGGGGCCGATGATCACCAGGTCGATGTCCTCGCCCAGCACCAGATCCACCATGCCTGCGTGGTCATGCATGTCGATGGGGCGGGTGTCGGCGATGGTCGCAATGCCCGGGTTGCCCGGTGCCGCGAAAACCGTCCAACCAGTCCTCGCGAGCGCGCGCACCAGCGCGTGCTCGCGTCCTCCACTCCCCACCACGAGTGCTCGGCGCGCCACGAGGCCACTCTACCCATCGCGCCCACGGCTGCCGGGGCCGTGCTCCTCCCATTCGGCCATGGATGACGGCTACGGTGCGCCACGTGCCAATCACCACCTCCAACGACGTTGCGGCAGGGCCTCCCGCGCTCGAGATCACGGGTCTCACCAAGGTGTACGACGACGGCACACTTGCCCTCGACGATCTCTCGCTCACGGTGCCGGCGGGTGGGTTCCACGGCCTGCTCGGGCCAAACGGGTCGGGCAAGAGCACCCTCATCGGCATCATCACCGGGCTGGTGCGCGGACCTGCCGGGCATGTGAAGGTGTTCGGGCACGACGCGGTGAGCGATCACCGCCTGGCGCGCACCATGGTGGGGCTCGCCCCGCAGGAGGTGCATCTCGACCGCTTCCTCACAGCGCGTGATGTCCTGTCGTTTCACGGCCGGTACTTCGGCATGAGCAAGGCCGACGCCATCGAGCGCGCCGACGAGTTGCTCGTCAGCTTCGATCTGGAGAACAAGGCGGGAAGCCGGCCGAATCGGCTGTCGGGTGGCATGCGCCGCCGCCTGCTCATCGCGCGCGCTCTGGTGCACCGCCCCCGCCTGGCCATCCTCGACGAGCCCACTGCCGGTGTTGACCTGGAGCTGCGCCATGACCTGTGGCAGTACCTGTCGCGCATCCACAGGGAGGAGGGCACCACGGTGCTGCTCACCACGCATTACCTGGAGGAGGCCGAGGCCCTCTGCGGGGACATCGCGATGATTCGCGAGGGCCGCATCATTGTGGAGGGAACGGTCCCGGAGATCATGAGCCGCTTCGGCGCTGCCCGTCTGGAGGACGCCTACATGGCAGCGATGCAGGAAAACCGCGAAGCCCGGGGTCAGTCCCCCCCCGGGGTCAGTCCCCCCATGGGGTCAGACCCCGTTGGGGGTCAGTCGCTGTGACAGAAATGGGTGAAAGCGCGCGACTTTGTGCCGCGTCCGTCTGGGGAGCCCTTGCGCTGGGCGAATGGGTCCTTTCCGGGGTCAGGCCCCCCGCTTGTTTAGGCCCCTCTGGGGGTCAGTCACCGTGACAGAACAGGATCAACGCGCGCAGCTTCGTGCCGCGTCCCGCCGTGGGACCCTTGCGCTTTCCGGCCGAGAGGTCCGGCGGGTTTCCAAGCTGTGGACGCAGACGATCCTGCCTCCGGTTGTCGGGGCCGTGCTCTTCATGGTGGTTTTCGGTGGGGCGCTCGGGGGCAAGTTGCGCGATGTCGCCGACATCCCGTACCTGTGGTTCATCCTCCCCGGCCTGCTGGTGATGACCGTGGCCGGGCAGGCCTTCGCCAACGCGTCCACCAGCCTGTACCAGGCGCGCAACGAGGGGTACATCGATGACGTGCTCACCTCACCGCTTCGGCCTGCGGAGGTGGTGTGGTCGTACATGTCGGGCGGGCTCTACCGGGGATGGATCTCCGCCGTGTTGGTTGCCGCCTGCGGTCTGCCGTTCGTGCCCGGGGTGGAGAACTGGCTGCTGGCGATCGTGGTGCTCATCCTCACCGGCGTCATCTTCAGCGCCCTTGGTGTGATGACCGGAATCTGGGCCGACTCCTTCGACCAGCAGGCATTTGTCGCTGCGCTGATCATCTCGCCGCTCGCCCTGCTCGGTGGGGTCTTCTACTCGGTCGACATGCTGTCGGAACCATGGCGCACCCTCACCCTGCTCGACCCCATCTACTACCTGGTGGATGCCGAGCGGGGAGGGGTGACCGGCACGCATGAGAGCGCCGTGTGGCTCAGCGTGGCGGTGGCTGCCGTGGTGGCCGGGGTGCTCACACTGCTGGCCATCAGGATGTTCCACCGGGGTACGCGGCTGCGCCCGTAGTGCCTGCTGGAGGCGAAGGCCGTGCCCGCAGGCGTACCGTTGCGCGCATGAATACTTCTCAAAGCAACGTCGGTTCGCCACCCGACTCCGTCTACGCCATCTGGGCGATCAACGCGGCCGCCTATATCGTGCTGATCGTCTACTCGGTCACCGGCGACAACCCCTGGCCCGCATTCTGGGTGGGCCTCGGGGCCTTCATCATCTCGGGCGTGCACTTCTTCTGGCTGCGCAAGGAGGGCCGCTACCACCCAATGGCCTTCTCGTGCTGGGCCGGTGGCCTCGCCGCCCTGGCGTGGTCGATCGGCCTGCTGGCCGGCTACCTCTAGGGCTTACAGCTCCACTGCGTCGATCACCTCGTGCCGGCCCTGGCCGGTGCCGATGAGCGTGATGGGCACACCCGTGAACTGCGCGATGCGGTCCACGTACGCGCGGGCCTTCGGCGGCAGGTCATCGAGGTTCTTCACGCCCACGATGTCCTCGTCCCAGCCCTCCAGCGTCTCGTACACCGGCGTGCAGCCGTGGAAGTCGCTCTGGTGCCACGGGAAGTCGGCGCTCACCTCGCCATCGGGCTTGGTGTACGCGGTGCACAGCTGCACCTCGGGCAGGCCGGAGAGCACGTCCAGCTTGGTGAGGCCCAGTTGGGTCATGCCGTTTACGCGCACGGCGTAGCGCAGCGCCACCAAGTCGAGCCAGCCACAGCGGCGTGCCCGCCCGGTGGTGGTGCCCACCTCGTGGCCCACCTCGGCCATGTGCCTGCCGGCGGCGTCGTCGATCTCGGTGGGGAAGGGCCCCTCGCCCACACGGGTGGTGTACGCCTTGCTGATGCCCAGCACGTGATCAATGCGAGTGGGGCCGACGCCCGTACCGGTGCAGGCGGCACCCGCGGTGGGGTTGCTTGAGGTCACAAATGGGTAGGTGCCGTGGTCGATGTCGAGCAGGGTGCCCTGCGCGCCCTCAAAAAGCACCGTCTTGCCATCGCGAATCGCCGTATCGAGGATGAGCGAGGTATCAGCGATGTAGGGGGCGATACGCGGGGCCACGGCCAGCACCTGGTCAGCAACGGCGTCGGCGTCGAGTCGCGGCTCGCCGTAAATCTTCTCGAGGATGTCGTTCTTGGTGTCGAGCGCGATGGCGATCTTGCGCCGCAGGATGCTGTCGTCCAGTAGGTCCTGCACCCGGATGCCGATGCGGGCGGCCTTGTCCATGTACGCGGGGCCGATGCCGCGGCGCGTGGTGCCGATGGAGAGCTTGCCCAGGCGGATCTCGCTCTGGGTGTCCATCTCAACGTGGTACGGCATGATCAGGTGGGCGGCACCCGAGATGCGCAGGTTGCTGGTGTCAACACCGCGCTCCTCTAGCTGGTCGAGTTCCTTCACCAGCACGAAGGGGTCAACCACCACGCCATTGCCGATGATGCAGAGCGTGTCGGGGTACAGGATGCCGCTCGGGATGAGGTGCAGCGCGTACGTCTGGTCGCCGGCCACGATCGTGTGCCCGGCGTTGTTGCCGCCCTGGTAGCGCGCGACCACGTCGCTGCGCTCAGCAAGACGGTCAACGACCTTGCCCTTGCCCTCATCGCCCCACTGGGCGCCGATTACTACCGTCGCCGGCATGTGCGTCCTTCTCGGTTTGGGTCCATGCATGGCACGGCCCGCCATGACGCGGGCCGGACAAACCACGGTTGCATCCTAGGCGACTTCGCGGGCGCTTAGGGCCGCACGGCTCCGATGTAATCGTCCATACGGCTGCCGAGCGACGTCACCTTCACCACATCGCCGGTCTTGGGCGAGTGCACGAAGTTGCCGTCACCGATATACACGCCCACGTGGCCCAGGCCATCCATGAGCAGCAGATCACCGGGGGCCAACTGGTCGACGGGCACCTTGGTGAACTGATTCCAGATGTCCACGGTGTAGTGCGGCACCGACTTGCCGATCTGCGCGTAGATGTACGACACAAATCCAGAGCAGTCGAAGCCGGCTGGTGTGGCACCGGCAGTGCGGTAGGGAATACCCAGCAGGGACAGTGCGATCGGCACTACCGCGGCGTTGGCGGTGGGGTTGGGTAGTACTGCCGGCGTGGTGCTGCCAGCGACGCTTCGCACCTTCACGCCGATGGTCTGAAGCAGCGTGGTGTCCACGATGCCCGTTGTGGGCAGGCCGAGCTTGCGCTGCAGGGCACGAACACCGGCGCGCGTTTTGGCGTCGTAGGTTCCGGTGACCTTCACGGCGACGCCGTTGACACGCAGGCGCCGCTGCAGCGAAAGCACCAGCGAACTTCGGGCCCCCGGTGCGATGAGCGACGTGGCCACAGATGTGGGAATGGCCGTGGTGGGCACGGGAGGCGCTGGCGCACTGGTGCCCTCGGTGGGCTGGGAGGTCTGGGGAGAGGATCCTGGGAGCGTCGTCGGCGTGGTCGACGCGAGAAGTGCATCGCCTCCGACGAGCGAAAGCGAGATTCCGAGAACGAGCGCGATGGCGCGATTGCGCGTGCGTGCGTTGCTCGAGAACGGGCGTATCCGGATCCAGGGCTCCTGCGTTGCCAACGGGGAAGGCGCGCCACATGCGGTGATGACCGCGGGTACCTCGGCGCGCGGGGATCAACCTACGGGGCACCTCGGCTGACCGCAACCCCAACGGTGGCTAGGCGACACATCTCGGGCCGAAATAGACACCAGAACCACGCTGCCATGAGAAATCAATGCCTGACGACCGGCCCTCGAAGAACGCATGGGCGGCGCTGATCCAGCGATATCGATCGGGTGCCGCACTGCCATGCCGATCTAGCGGTCGTGATCCTTGGCCAGGCTGGCGAACTTGGCGTAGGTGCCCATGAACGCGAGTTTCACGCGGTCGGTCGGGCCATTACGGTGCTTGGCCACGTTCACTTCAGCGATGCCCTTGCTCTCGCTGTCGGGCTCGTAGTAGTCGTCGCGATAGATCAGAAGCACCATGTCGGCGTCCTGCTCGATGGCTCCGGACTCACGCAGGTCGGAGAGCATGGGGCGCTTGTCGTTACGGGCGTCAGGCGAGCGGTTCAGCTGTGACACCACGATGATGGGCACCTCGAGGTCGCGGGCCATCATCTTGAGCCCACGCGAGATGGCCGATATCTCCTGCACGCGGTTCTCATCCCGCCGCCGCAGATTCGGTGCTCCCTCCATCAGCTGGATGTAGTCCACGATCACCAGGCTCAGGCCGTGCTGGGCCTTCAGGCGACGCGCTTTCGTACGCATCTCGGCAACGGTCATGCCCTCGGAGTCGTCGATGAAGATATTGGCCTTGCTCAGGCGATCTGCGGCCTGGCTCACACGCGGCCAGTCGTCGGGCGAAAGACGGCCGCTTCGCATGCGCGACGCATCAACCATCGCCACCGAGCACAGAAGTCGCTGGGTCAGCTCCTCGCCGCTCATCTCCAGACTGAACATGGCGACGGTCTTTTCTTCGGCCAACGCCACGTGCTCAGCCATGCACAGGGCGAGCGCGGTCTTACCCATCGACGGTCGGGCGGCCACCACGATGAGGTTGCCGTCGCGAAACCCACCGGTCAGCTTGTCGAGGTCCTCAAATCCGGTGGGCAGCCCCGTGACCTCGCTGCCCTGATCGCTGGCGGCCACCAGCCGCTCCATGCTGCGCATCACCAGGTCGCTGGTGCCCACAAAGTCGCCACGGGTGCGCTTTTTCGTGAGGTCGTACACCAGGTCCTCGGCGCGCTGCACCATGTGGTGCGTCTCACCCTCGCGTTCGGCGACGATGCTCTCGATCTCCTGCCCGATCTGCAGCAGGCGCCGCTGGGTGGCGGCATCGCGTACCAGTTCGGCATACGTTCGGTACGACGCGGCGATGTACGGCGTGGCCATCAGATCGAGCACCGCGTCACGACCGCCGGCCATGTCGAGGTCGCCCGACTTGGTCAGTTGCTCAATGACCGTGATGGGCTCGATGGGCTCACCGACCTGAAACAGGTCGGACACGCCCTGAAAGATGCGCCGGTGCCCCTCGCGGTAGAAGTCGTCCACGCTCACAAAGGCCATCGCCTCGGCAACGTTGCCACCCACGTCGATGAGCGACGCCAGGAGGAACTGCTCGGCCTCCTGGTTCTGCGGCGGCGGGATGTGGCCGCTGGCCGCTGCCGGCAGGCTGCTTCCGGTCCGGGTCAGTGCTCCGGTGTCGGAGCCCACTTCCGCCTACTCGTTATCGGTGAGCGGGCTGACGATCGTCTTGACCTCGGTGATGCCACCCTCGCCCAGATCCACGGGAACCACGTAGGTGCCGGCCGAGCGGATGGGAGGGTCAACCGAGATGTGGCGACGGTCAATGCGCACGCCACGTGCCTCGAAGATGGCCTCAGACACGTCACCCGACGTGATGGAGCCGAACAGACGTCCGTCAGCGCCAGCCTTGGCCTTGAGCGTGAGGATTGTGCGACCCAGGAGGTCGGCGAGCTCAACGGCCTCTGCCGCCTGCTTGGCACGCGCTGCTGCGCGCTGCTCGGTGGTGCGCTGCACCTCGGCAATGCGCGCCGCGGTGGCCACCTCGGCAAGCCTGCGGGGCTCGAGGTAGTTGCGCATGTAGCCACGGGCCACGGTGACCACGGATCCGGCATTGCCGAGACCGCGGATGTCTTCAAGAAGGATCGCCTGCATCGTGTCTTCCTAGAACGGGATGTCGTCGTCCCCGGCGGGTGCCGGGGCCGGTGAGGAAAGGTCGCTGGTGTCAACCGGCAGATCGCCGCCGGGCGTGGCCGGGGCTGCCTGGGCGGACCAACCGCCACCACTGCCACCACCACCCTCGCCATCGGTGCGGTTGTCGAGGAAGAAGACGTCGTTGGCGACGACCTCCACGCTCTGACGCTTGCCGCCCTCCTTCGCCTCCCACTCCCTCCACTGCAGGCGGCCGTCGATACCGACTCGGCGGCCCTTGCTGAGGTAGTTGGACACCGTCTCGGCCTGACGACCGAAGACGGTGACGTCGAAGAAATTGGGCTTGTCGGTCCACTGACCGTCGTCCCCGCGTCCACGGCTGTTCACCGCGATGCGCATGGAGCACACCGGGTCGCCGCTGGCGAGGTGACGCACCTCGGGGTCGCGGGTGAGGCGGCCTACGAGTGTGACGCGGTTGAGGTCTGCGGCCACCGGGGGCTCCTAGCGGTCCCGGTCGCGGCGACGGCCGCCACCGGCGCCACCACCACGTCCGCCACGGCCGCCACGGGGGCGCTCCTCGGCGGGGCGGTCGTCAACCGGAAGCGGAACGCCGTTGGCCTTTGCGGCCTCAAGCTCGGCGTCCGACAGACGGAACGGCATGGCCCGAAGCACCACTTCCTTGCTGATGGAAAGGATGCGGCAGACCTCGTCGATCGCGGCAGGCTCGGCCTGGCACGTGACGATGACGTACACGCCGTCAGTCTGCTTGCGCACGGGATAGGCGATGGGGCGACGGCCCCACTCGGCGACATCGTCCACGGTACCGCCGGCCTCGTCGATGAGTGTGCTGACACGCGAGATGATCTCCGCGTGCTGCTCGCCATCGGCCTCAGTACTGAGGATCATCATGATCTGGTACGGGTGAATCGCCGGTCCTCCGGGCTGGTTCTCATGTGGGCTGCTGCGGAAGCGGGGTGGTGCACAGGGCACCCGTCCGCCCGCGGGCAGGCGGGAGACTATACCAGTGCCCTGTGGCCGATCACGCGCATCCGTGCGGGCATGCGCACAGCGGCGTCACACGAGTGCCGCCGGGGCCATGTTTAGCATCGTGCACATGGCGAGGACATTCATCGGCTTTGCATCAGTGACCGCCGCAGCGGCAGTTGGCGCAGCCATCGTGCGTGCCCGCCGCGACGACGACGAGCCCCCGGTTTCACGGGCCCATGCGCATACCGACACCGTGCGTGCCCTCGACGCCGCACGCGATCGCCTGCGCGCCACTGTCGCACCCCGCGCGGCAGTGGATGATGCCGCCGCCTGACCAGTTCTGTGGCGACCCCCGGCGCTCCTCGTCCACGGGCGGTGATGTCAGCATCCGGCGCATGAATCGAATCGCCGCACTCACGCTGGCCGCGGCCGTGCTGGCGCCCGTGGCCATCGCCTCGGCGCAGACACCGGCATCAACCCACTTTCTGGTGGTAGGTGATTGGGGCACGGGCAGCACCCAACAGGCCGATGTGGCAAAGGCAATGTGCGCGAGTAACGCGGCCAACCCCGCCACGTTCGTGATGACCGTGGGTGACAACTTCTATTCGCCCGACGGCGTGGCCACCGACGGCAACTACTACCGACCCATGGCCTGCCTGCTGGCGCAGGGCATCAGATGGCGTGCTGTATGGGGAAACCACGATCTGGGCGGCAATTCGACCGCCACGGTGCTGGGCGCGCGTAAGCGGTATTACACCTACGCCAACGGCACCACGCGGTTCATCATGCTTGACGGCAACAATCCATCGTCATCCGCACAGCGCACGTTTCTTGAGCGCACCCTCAATGCGGCGAAGGAGCCAGTGCGCATCGTCGCAATGCACCAGCCGGTGTACACGGCCGGCCTGCACTCGTCGTCGTACGAGGGCCGGCGGGCGTGGGAGCCCTTGTTCAAGAAGTACGGCGTTTCACTGGTGCTGTCGGGGCACAACCACAATTACGAACGCATTCGCACCGGAGGTGTGACGTACATCACCAGCGGCGGTGGCGGCGCCAGTCTCTATCCGTGCGTGCGCTCGCAGCCAGGACTTGTGATGTGCAAGCCCGTCAATCAGTTCCTCGAGGTCGATTCGTCACCAGCCGGCATTGCGGTTCGTGCGGTGGACGTCAAAGGCGGCACCATCGATCAGGTGACTGTCCCCGTTCGCGTGGCCAAGGTGACCGCCCGGGGCTGAGCGTGGGGGCGTGGCCGGGCCGCAGCGCCCACCGCCCCTTCGGAGAGAGGCGCCCACGCGAGGGCAAATGGGCCACTCGCTACTTCCCGCGCCCCTGAGATGTCCCCTCGCTTCAGGGGTGCTGACGCGGTATTTCTGGGTGGGGCCGTGGCCGGCCAGACCTCAGGCGTCATCACCGCATGCGAATGCGACGGCTTCCTCCGGCGTATCGGCGATGCGGATGCGGTCCAGATCTTCGGGCTGGATGAAGCCCTCTCCGAGTGTGGTGCTTCGCATCCAGTCGATGAGCCCCTGCCAGTGGGCCTTGCGGTAGAGCACCAGTGGGAAGTCGCGCACCTTGCCGGTCTGGATGAGCACGAGGGCCTCAAACAGCTCGTCGAGGGTGCCGAAGCCGCCGGGCATCACGATGAATGCCTCGGAGTACTTCACGAACATGGTCTTTCGCACGAAGAAGTACCGGAAGTCCACGCCCAGATTCACGTAGGGATTCTGTCCCTGCTCGCGTGGCAGTTCGATGCTGAGGCCAATGGAGAGCCCGCCGGCCTGGTGCGCCCCCTTGTTGGCGGCCTCCATCAGCCCGGGCCCGCCTCCGGTGATGACTGCCCGGTCCCTCTTCGCCAGCAGCCGACCGATCTCAACCCCGGCCTCGTAGTCGGGATCACCTGGTGCGGTACGGGCGGACCCGAACACCGCCACGGCCCGGTCCACCCGGGCAAGTGCATCGAAACCATCCACGAACTCACCGAGGATGCGCAGTACCCGCCACGAGTCGGTTGACAGGAACTCGGGCTCCGGACCCCGCAGCAGCATGAGGTCGGCATCGCGTGCGCGCTCCCCACCCGGCCCCTTCGTGACTGTGCGTCCGCGCCGCGTGAGGTCCTCCGACATTGGGCTAGCCACCCACGCGATCGAGCACGGCCGTGGTCACGTACCCGCCGCCGGTCCAGCGGTACTGCAGACGTCCATCCGTGCGAATTGCCACCGATGCCGTGCCAGTGCCCACGCACCCCTTGGTGTGGCTTTGCGTGATGACCTCGGTGAAGCGACGCCACCCGGGGACGTTTCCACTGAGGGGCACCCAGTACCCGCTGCAGGTGAGGGGTGGGCCGTAGCCCACGGAGCCCTCGATACCTTCCAATACGGTGCCGCGCACAATGAGGTCAGTCGTAAACCGTCCTCCATCCGCAGAATGGCCGACGCCGCGCCAGTGCCCCGAGATGCCGCCCAGATACGCGATGCTCGCCAGGCTCCCCCTGGTCCAGTGGTAGCGCAGGGTGCCATCGGCGGCGCGCGACAGGTTGACCATGCCGCCGTCCTCGCACAGGGTGCTTCGGGTCGCGGTGACCGTCTCACGGAATGTGGTGACGCCCGCGGTCTGGCGCACAGGGGTCCAGCGCACCGAACAGTTGAGCGGGGCACCCAGATCGGCCCGTCCGCTGGGACGCCCGTCGGTACCGATGGAGATATTGCCGTGCACGGTAAACGTGACGGATGCATCGGTGACGCTGCGTGCGGTGCCATTCCAGGTGCCGCCGATGGGGCGGGCACCCGTCCACGCCGTCGCCACTGAGGCGGTTGCGGCGAGGGCAACGGCGGTGATGGGGATGATGAGTTTGCGCATGGATTTGATGATACCGGCGACGTCGCGGGGTCCCCGCGGCACGGACTGCCTCGGTGGGTCTCGGACGTCGGGGTATCGTGTCCACGTGCGACAAATCCTCCTTCCCGCGGCCCTTGCCGCTGCATGTGTCGTTGCCATCCCCGGTATCGCGTTTGCCGACGACGTCACGGGCACCACCTCGGTGTCGGATCCCGCTCCCACCACCACATCCCCCGTGGCGCCGGTTCCAGATCCGGTTCCCGCCCCGACTGCATCAACGCCCACGACCGCGGTACCAGTTGCGCCTCCATCACGCGTGGCGGCACCCACAAGGAGATCGGTGTGGGCAGGGCGCCTGCTGGTGACCTCAACGGCCCGGGCAATGCCGGGGCCGGGTGGCAAGCCCATCAAGTTGGTGCAGCCCATTGCCCCGCTGGGCGCGGGCCCTGTGTGGTTGCAGGTGCGGGGCGTCAAGATTGTGCGCGGCGTGCGGTGGGTGCAGATGCTGCTGCCAGTGCGCCCCAACAACACACGGGGGTGGATGCGTGCCCGCGACTTCACCTTCCGCGAGATCCATCTGCGAATCGACATCGACGTTGGGGCACGCACGCTCGCCCTGTACCGGGGTGGCACTCGCCTCAAGTTGTTCAAAGTGGCCGTGGGCGCTCCCAAGACCCCCACACCCACCGGGCGGTTTGCCATCGCTGAGATCATTCCCACGGGTGACCCAAAAGCATTCCTCGGCCCTATCGTCATACCGCTCACGGCATTCTCAAATGTCCTTAACGAGTTCGCCGGCGGTAATGGCCGTGTTGCGATCCACGGCACGAGCCTGCCCGACTTGATTGGGAAGCCAGTCAGCCACGGGTGCATTCGCATGCTGAATGCCAACGTCAGGGTGCTGTCGCGGATGGCGAGCAACGGTGCCACCGTGACCATTCACGGATAGATGCACGAAGTCGTGTGGAACTCCGCACAATCTGTGCGTATTCGGTGACATGGGCGGGGCTAGCGTGGCCCCATGGAGCGAATGGCAGATGCTGCGGGTGGGGTGACCCGAGGGGGGATTGACGACGATCCCGATGATCGCTACGCCGCGGCCATCGCCATGTTGTCAATCGGGGATGAGCGTTCGGCGCGCCGAACGGTGCAGGGAGCCCTCGCGCGATCTGGGGCATCACGGCATGCCGTGGTGCGTGCATGCCTGGTTGATCTGGCACACCAGCTTGACGGCGAAGCCGCGTTGGCCCGTTTCGCACAACGCACCGCCGGTCCGGCGGGATGGCTCGCCGATCCAAATTCCCTTGCCCAGTCGGTGCTTGCACTCGGGCGGGCACACCTCGTTGAGGTGGTCATCGAGGAGATTGCGCGTCTCCTTCCAGAGGATGCCCTCATCGCACTCCTCGGGGCAATGGCACGAGCCGGCACGCCCGCATGCCGCGATCTTCTGTCTGCCTGCGCCGTGGTGGTGGAAGGGGGAGGAGGTCATCTTGCGGCGCGCCTGACGGACGGCACGGTTCCCGAGGCCACGTGTATCGCGGGGCTGCAGGATCAAACTCCAGTGGCCGCCTGGGCCGCGGCCCCGGTGGATGCCCCCAGGCAGCAACAGGTGATTGTGGCGGTGGCACGCGACGCCGGACGGGTGGCGCCCATTGTGGCGCTCATCGATCATCACGATCTGGGGGCTGCGCTGGAGGATGCCTTCGTGCTTCCCGACATGCTCCCTGCGCGACTCGACCGCGAGGTGCTGGGTCCGATGACTAGCGGCGGGCTTGTGCCGGTGCCCATGTCGGTGGCTGATGCATGTACGGCCATCAGAGAGGCGCTGTCGGCGACGTTGGCACTGGGGCACGAGATCCCATCGAATGCCTACCAACCCGTGGCGCACCGCCTGCGCCGTGCACTTACTGGCGACATCGCCCGTGGGGCCGGGTGATCGGGAGAAACGTGATGCGTAGGCTAGAATGGGCGAATGTCCGACGCCTTGCCTCCTGACCTTACCGCCGCGCTCAAGCAGATCGACCCGAAGATGAGGGGGGATCTCGAGGAGGCCCTCGCGCCCGTCATCCCGGACCTCGGTCCACGTGAGGTCGCGGTGCTGCTTCGACTGGTGGACGGCATCAAGGGCGGTGCGTCAATCCCCGAGCTCAACGCATTTGTGCGCCTGCTGCCGGTTACCGTCAGTCGCGTGGTGCAGCCGGTGGTCGAGCCCGTCGAGGTCAACTAGCGCCGCACGTGACCGCCGGCCGCGGCTTCGGGTCGCAGCCGCGCTAGCGTCAGTCGCCGTGATCCGTACGGCGCTCATCGGCACCATCGCAGCCCTCTTGGCAGCATCCGGCGCGTCCGCATTGGGTCTCGCGCCGGTGGCTCGGGGCTTTGACGGTGCGCTGGCCGTGGTGCAGGCGCCCGGCGAGGCACGCCTGCTGGTGGTCACCCGCGCCGGCGTGGTGAGAACCATTACCCGCGGCGGCATGCCCGGCCCCGTCTGGCTCGACCTGCGTGACCGGGTGGGCTCGCAATCCATTGAACAGGGGCTGCTCGGACTCGCCTTCCCACCCGACTACACCACGTCAGGCCGCCTGTACGTGGACTACACCAACCGATCAGGTGACTCACGCGTGGTGGAGTTGCGATCGCGACCCGGTGCGGCGCGGGTCTCCACGCGCACAGCCCGCGTTGTGCTGCGCCAGCATCAGCCGTACACCAATCACAACGGCGGCAGCCTGCAATTCGGTCCCGACGGAATGCTCTATGTCGGGTTCGGTGATGGCGGGAGCGCGGGCGACCAGGACGGCACCGCAGCCAACCCGGCAACATGGCTCGGCAAGATCCTCCGTATCGACCCCTCCCAACGCGATCCCGGCAAGGCGTACGCAGTGCCTGACGGAAACCCCTTCGTGCGGACTCCCGGCACCTTGCCCGAGATCTGGCACCTGGGGCTCAGAAACCCCTGGCGGTTCACCTTCGATTCGGTGACGGGCGCCATGTGGATCGGCGATGTGGGCCAGAACGCGGTTGAGGAGATCGATCGCGCCCCGGCTGGCGTGGGCGGGCTCGACTTCGGCTGGAGCCGGCGCGAGGGCACCGACGACTTCAAGGGCGGGCCCCGGTCGGCAACCGAGACCGATCCCGTGGCGCAGTACCGCCACGGTGGCGGCGACTGCTCGGTGACCGGCGGGTACGTTCAGCGCGGTGGCAGGGTGCCAGCGCTGGAGGGGCAGTACATCTATGGCGACTGGTGCTCGGGCAAGACCTGGGCGATACCGGCAGACGGATCGGGCCCCAGCCGCGAGATCACGGGACAACTGGGGCGCCACCCGGGGCTCACGTCATTCGGCCAGGACCGCGCGGGCAATATCTATGCGGTGACCACGACGACCGTGAAGCGCATCACGGCCTGAGCCAGACGCAGGTTGAGGCTCCTGCGTAGCCTTTCCGCATGATTCCCGAATCGCATCCCCCCCGGCGCCCCGTCAGCCGCAGGTCGTTTCTCATGGGCGGCGCTGCCCTTGCCGCCGCTGCAGTGCTGCCGTCGTGGACCACCGCGGCGGCCACGCGCGCATCGGGCATGGCTCGCCTGCTGCGCGAGCTCGGCACTGCCACTCGGGGGCCATTGGTGACCCGCAGCGATGCTGGGTTGTTCCTCGCCGCGCAGGTCTACA
This sequence comes from uncultured Actinomycetes bacterium, assembly GCA_903943955.1. Lineage (GTDB taxonomy): Bacteria > Actinomycetota > Thermoleophilia > Miltoncostaeales > Miltoncostaeaceae > SYFI01. Next base: position 34,149 of record CAJAPZ010000030.1, on the reverse strand, counting down.
ACATGCGCTTTGAGGGACGCCGCCCGCTGGGGGTGCTCTACGCGCTGGATGAGCGTGATGTGCAGGCCGCCGTGCGTTGGGCCGCCCGCAATGAGGTGCCCATTACCGCGCGCGCGGGTGGTCACTCGTACCAGGGCTACTCCACGATCAACGACGGCCTGGTGGTGGATCTCACCAACCTGTCTGCGGTGGTGCCGCGGTCCGGTCGGGTGCCATACGCGCACATTGGCGGCGGCACAGCCCTCGGTGTGGCGTACGGCGCGTTGTCGCGGTACGGACTCACCATCCCGGGCGGGACGTGCCCCACTGTGTCGGTGGGCGGCCTGGCCCAGGGCGGTGGCCTGGGCATGGTGGCGCGAAGGTGGGGGACGCTGTCGGACAACATCCAGGGGCTGCGCATCGTCACGGCCGACGGCCGTATCCGCACGGCCGATGCCCGTAGCGAAAGGGATCTGCTGTGGGCCTGTCGGGGCGGCGGCGGCGGCAACTTCGGCATCGTCACCTCGTATGAGATGCGCACGCATCCCACCGATGCGGCCATGGGCTTCGTGTTCCGGTTTGACTGGGCCGACTGCCCGGAGGTGATCATGGCCTGGCAGGAATGGGCGCATGCCACGGGCGACGACATGTTCACAATGTGCAGCACACTCACCAACGCCGATGGCCCCAACCCCATCTCGCAGGTGTCGGGCCAGTTCTTTGGCGACCAAGCGGGGTTGGCTGCCGAACTTGCGCCATTCCTGGCGCAGGTGACCCCGGCATCAACGGTGATCAGGCAGGCGAGCTATGCATCTCTGGTGCAGTTCTGGGCGCAATGCACGCATGCAGCGGCCGAGCAGTGCACGCGGCAGCAGATGAACCCCGGGGGCGCCGAAGCGCGTCCGTACTTCTGGGGCAAGTCCGACTACGTGGCCGAGTCGGCACCGATGGACCGCGCAGGGGCCGAGGTGATCCGTGACCACATCGCCGCACGGCAGGCGATGGGTGCCGGCACCGGTGAGATGCTGCTGGACTCCTACGGCGGTGCCATCAACCGTGTGGCCCCCGATGCCACGGCGTTCGCCCACCGCGATATGCGGTACTCCATGCAGTACCTGGCGTACTGGAACGCACCCGACCAGCAGGAGATGGGCGTGACCTGGATTCGCGGACTCGAGCGTGATCTCGTGCCGCACGTGAGTGGTCAGAAGTACGTCAACTACATCGACTCCGACCAGCGACACCATCCCGGGGTCTACTACGGGCAGAACCTCGCCCGGCTCATCGATACACGCCGCCGGTTCGACCCCGACGACGTCTTCAGGTTCCGTCAGGCGATCCCGCTCACCCACCGCAGGGGCTAGTTACCAACCCGAGGTCCCGTCGTCGCCCTTGAAGGGCCCCACCACGTCGGGCGTGACCCACCCGCCGTAGAAGCCACCGGGCTGCGCCTGCACCGACTGGCCATCCACCGTGCACTCGAGCGCACCGGGGTAGAAGGCGATATGCCCGGCGATGGGGGCGAAGGCGGGCACCGGGTTGCGGTAGCGCCACGCCACCTTGGGCAGCACGATCTGGTCAACGGCGACGTCGAGGTAGTCGGCCTGGCCCTTCCATTCGCACAGACTGCGGCCCTCGGCCTGACGCAGGTGCTCCATGGCGACGTCCTCCGGCGGCAGATACCACGCCGGTGGGTGGCTGGTCTCCATCACGCGCCACGCGCGACGGGTATCGGCAAGCGTCACGTCGCCCAGTTGGATGACCACATGGCGGCCGCTCTGCTCGAGGCGCGGTGGACGCGGGTAGCTCCACACCGACTCCTGCCCCGGGCCCACCGGATCGGGTTCGGGGCGGCGCATCCTCATTCGTTCCATCCGGCGAGCAGGGCGTCGGTGATGCCCTTTACCCGGCCCATATCACCGGCGTCGACGGCATCACGCAGGGCCGCCAGCATCTCGGGAGGAGCCGCAAGCAGGGCCTCGGACCCTGCTGTCATCCATCGCACAAGGGCGTGGTGCACGACATCATCGACAGGGATTCCCAGTCGATCGGCCAGCACCTGGAGCCCCGGGAGCGGGTCCTCCAAAAGCGATGCGGTCACCTCCGCGCGAAATCGCCCAGCAGGGTCGAAGGTCTCTGGATCGTTCATGCCCACATGGTATGTGCGCATGGCTGCGCTACCGTCGTGAACCATGAGCAACCACTTTGAACCAGTCATCCCCTCCCGCGGATGGGCCGTTGCCCATCTGCTGCTCAGGGTCGACCCCGACGCCGGCAGTGGCACATCCATTGCCCGGGCGCTCAGGGTGTTCACCGACGCCGCCCCCGAGAACCAGGTGCGTGCATTCTCGGTGGTGGGCGGCCGCGCCGATCTGGGTTTCCTGCTGGTGGCACCCAACCTGCACGACCTCGACATCGCCGTGAAGGGCGTCATGTCCGGGCCGGTGGAGGCCGAGTACACGTACCTCTCCATCACCGAGGAGAGCGAGTACCGCGCCACCGAGGACGATGAGCGTGCCCGCCTCATTGAACTGGGAGAGAGCGACGTGGAGGGCAAACTGGCGGAGTGGCTGGTGCGCATTGAGGAGTACCGCCAACTACGCGTGCACCCCGACCTGCCCGTGCGCAAACTCATCTGCTTCTACCCCATGAACAAGCGCCGCGTTGGTGGCGACAATTGGTACTCGCTGTCGTTTGACGAGCGCAAGGCGATGATGATGGGGCACGGCACGCTGGGGCGGAGATATGCAGGGCGCGTGACGCAGCTCATCACGGGCTCGACGGGCCTGGACGACTGGGAGTGGGGGGTCACGCTGTTTAGCGACGACCTGGCCGCGCTCAAGGAGATCGTCTACGAGATGCGCTTTGACGAGGTCTCAGCCCGCTTTGGCGAGTTTGGTGAGTTCTTTATCGGGCTGGTGATGGACGTGCCCGAGGCGCTTGAGCGGGCCGGCATCCCGAGTTAGCCCACACTCCGCAGGATCTGGTCGGCGTCGCCAATCCACTTGCCGCCGTACATGGCGCAGTGAACAAGTACCGGTACCAACTGGTTCACCTTCACGCGCTCTGCCCAGCCGGGCTCCAGCGGGAACTCCTCGGCGTAGGCATCAAATACACGCTCGGGGAAGCCCCCGAACAGGCGCATCATCGCCAGGTCCATTTCGCGGTGACCGCCGTACGCGTCGGGGTCGAGAAGCACAGGCACGCCCTCACTGTTCACCATGCGGTTGCCAGCCCACAGATCGCCGTGCACGCGGGCCGGTGGCTCGGGCGGCCCCAGCAGGTCGGGAAGATTGGCCAGTAGGCTGTCGAGTCTGCGCCAGATCTCGGCCGGCAGACTGCTTGCGTGGGCCAGCGGAATGATGCGGCACTCGGCCAGGAAGGCCGGCCAGGTGTCACGCGCATCGTTGGGGACGGGCACCGGGCCGGCAAAGCCATCCCACGGTGCACCGAATTGCTCGGCACCTGCGCGGTGCATGCGGGCGATGTCCCTCCCCAGGGCTTCCTGGGCCGCGGCGGTGAACTCCCCTTCGTCAATCCATTCGAGGGCGAGCCAGTCGTCACCCACGCCCACGACGTCAGGAACGCCGACGCCGGCATCGGAGATCCAGGCGAGCGCGGCGGCTTCTGAGCGGAACAGCCCCGCCGGGGCATGACGGGTGTGCTTCACGAACACCGATTGCCCATTGGCCATTTGTACCCGGATGGCATCGCTCACGTAACCGCCCGGGATGCGCGTGGTGGTGTGCACCTGCGACCCGGCGAGCTGGGCGATGTGCTCGGGGTCGGGCGGCCCCATGGTCAGTCGCGGGGCGTGGCGATATGGCCGATGAGCGCGATGACCGAGCGGTCGACCATATCGAACACGTCGGCGAAGCCCTCCTGCCCCCCGAAGTACGGATCGGGCACATCAAGATCGCCATGTGCGTCGGGGTCGAACTCGCGCAGCAGGTGCACCTTTGCGCGCGCGGCGTCATCGGGTGCAAGCGAGCGCAGCACTGCGGCGTTGTCGGCGTCCATGGCCATGACCAGATCGAACCGCGCGAAGTCGGCGGCCTCGAACTGCCGGGCGGTGCCGCCCATGGGGATCCCCCGACGGGTGGCCTCGTCGCGGGCACGTTCGTCAGGTGGATGCCCGGCATGCCACGACCCAGTGCCCGCGCTCTCAACCTCCACGTGCACGCCGATCTCTTCGAACCCGAGGCGGTGCTCCATGATGGCCTCGGCCGTGGGGCTGCGGCAGATGTTGCCCAGACATACGAAGCACACGCGGGTTGCGGCCATGTCGCGGTCTCCTCCGGATGGTCCGTTACGGCGCCCTTTGGAGGGCCCGGTGGGCGATACTAGGCAGGCAACCAACTCGGAGAGTGGACATGCGGGGTCTTATCTTCAATGGCGATCAAGATGTACGCGTCGAGGACGTGCCGGACGCCCAGATCGAGAAGCCGACAGATGCCGTGGTGAAGGTGACCATGGCGGCCATCTGCGGCTCCGACCTGCACATCCTCAACGCCGGCTCGGCCTTCGGGTTTGAGCCCGGCTCGCGCCTTGGCCATGAGTTCATCGGAACGGTCGAGGAGGTGGGCGCCGAGGTGACCAACCTGCGCGCCGGCGACCGCGTTCTTGCCTCGTGCTCGATCCTCGACGGCACCTGCCCCATGTGCATGGAGCACCTGCATTCGTCGTGCAACTCGTGGTCGCTGTTTGGCTGGGCCCCCCGCACATGGCAGCACGGCGGTGGCACGCAGGGCGGCCAGAGTGAGTACGTGCGTGTGCCGCTGGCATCCACCACCCTGATCCAGATGCCCGACGAGTTCGCCGGTCTGGACCGCCAGAAGACCATGCTGCCGCTGGTGGACGTGATGTCCACCGGGTGGCACGGCCTGCGCAAGGCTGGCATGAAGCCCGGTTACAACGTGGTGGTCATCGGCGACGGTGCGGTTGGCCTCTCGGCCATTCACGGCGCGTCGGCGATGGACGGCGCCAGCATCATCGCGCTGGGGCACCACGAAGACCGCCTTGCCGTTGCCCGTGAGCTCGGCGCCACCGGCGTGATCACGGCCCGCGAGCCGGACGAGATCAGGGAACTTGTGATGGAGATGACCAATGGCGAGGGTGCCCACGTGGTTGTCGATTCCATCAGCGGCAAGTCGTCGATGGTCGCTGCTCACGCCACTGTGCGCGCCGGCGGATCCATCGCCTGCCTCGGCATGGACCACTTCATGCAGAACGTGCCCGAGATCAACTGGTTCGACCAGTTCCTTCGCAACATCACCATCACGGGCGGCCTGGTGCCGGGCCCGGCGTACTTCGGTGAGTTGCTTGACGCGGTGAAGGCCGGACGGGTTGATCCCGCGCCGCTCCTCACCACGGAGCTCTCGTTGGAGGAGGCTCCGGATGGCTACCGCAAGATGCAGTCGCGCGAAGAGGGCGTCATCAAGGTGGCCCTCATCCCCGCATGAGTGAGCTGACGGACCAGCTGGAGGCCGCCGGGCAATCGCGCCTGGCGGCCTCCCTGTCCGAACTTTCGGGCGATGCGCACGGCCGACTCGCCCTGCAGTGTGCGGCACTCGACCTGTCACTTGTGCAGCGCCTGGTGCAGACGATGGTGCGGTCCCCGCAGGCGCAGGCGCACAGCGCTGAGATCGGTGTCGCACGAGTGGACCGCATTGCCGACCACCCCGAGGGCCGGGCTGAGGCGCGCGCGGTGGGTGAGCAGGCGCTTCGCGACAACCGCGTGGCCGTGGTGCTGCTTGCCGGGGGGCAGGGCACGCGCCTCGGATTTGACTCACCCAAGGGAATGTTCCGCATCGGGCCCGTCACCCTGCACTCGTTGTTTGCCATCCATGCGGCGGGCATCGGGGCGAGCCGTCGTGACTACGGGTGCGACCTACCGCTTTGGCTTATGACCTCGCCGGGGAATGACGCCGAGACCGTGGCGTTCTTCCAGAAGCACGCCATGTTCGGACTCGACCCACGCACGGTGGGCACCTTCGTGCAGGGCATGCTGCCCGCGGTTGACCCGGCCACCGGCGACATCCTGCGTGAGACTCCCGACCGCATCTGCCTCTCGCCTGACGGCCACGGTGGCATCTTTCGTGCCATGGGCCGCGCCGCGGTGCTGGGCGATCTCGAGGAGCGCGGAATCGACGTGATCATGACCATGCAGGTGGATAACCCGCTCATGCGCCCGGCCGACCCGGAGCTTGTCGGTGCGCACCTCATGGCCCGGGCCGAGATGAGCACGTTGGTGGTCGCCAAGACCTCAGCCGAGGAGCACATGGGCGTGATGGCCACCGTTGATGGCCGCACTGCACTGCTGGAGTACAGCAACCTGCCCAAGGATCTGGAACAGGCCCGCGACCCCGATGGTGGGCTCACGTACTGGGCTGGGTCAACTGGTGTGCACTGTCTGGACCGCGGGTTTGCCATGCGCATTTCGAGTGGGGAGGTGGAGCTGCCATTTCACCGCGCCGAGAAGCGGGTGGCCACGGTGGACGACCCCGACCCGCAGGCACCGAACGCCGTCAAGTTTGAGGCCTTTATGTTCGACGCCCTGCCCCTTGCGGCGCGCACCGCCACGGTGGAGATGGCGCGTGAGGAGCGCTTCGCCCCGGTGAAGAACGCCGATGGTGCCGACTCGCCCGACACCTGCCGCGCGGCGATGGTGGCGCGGGCATCGCGATGGCTCAAGATCTCGGGCGTTACCGTGCCGGACGGAGCGGTGGTGGAGATTGATCCGCGCTTCGCGCAGGACTCAGCCGACCTGCATGGCCGCGTGCCCGCAGACCTCATCATTGACGAGCCGGTGTATTTCCCGCCGCCCGCATAGCCTGCCTCGCGTCGCTACCTGATCTGCGGCGGCAGGGCGAACACCACACCCTCATCGGTTGGCACCTCGCTGCCTCTGCGTGTGTAGCCCTTGGTTTCAAGGAGCTCGAGCACCTCGCGTACGAGCACCTCGGGCGCCGATGCACCGGCCGTGAGCGCGACGCGCGGACGGCCCTCAAGCCAGGCTGGATCGAGGTCGTCGACGCCGTCGATGAGGTACGACGCGGCGCCACCGGCGCGGGCGACCTCCACAAGACGCTGCGAGTTGGATGAGTTCTGCGATCCCACCACCAGCACCAGCTCGGGTGCGGCCGCAGGGTCAGTGCTCACAGCGTCCTTCACGGCATCTTGACGGTTCTGCGTGGCGTAACAGATGTCACTGCTTGTGGGCGACTGCAGCGCGGGGAACCTGCGGCGCAGCACGGCGATGATCTCGGCGGTGTCATCCAGCGAGAGGGTGGTCTGGGTGGTGAGGGCAACGTTCTCGGGGTCGGGAACCTCAACGGTCTCGGCCTGTGCGACATCCTCAACCACGATGACCCGTTCGGGGGCCTCGCCGCGGGTGCCGATGACCTCGTCGTGCTGCACGTGCCCCACCAGCAGCACGGTGGCGCCCTTCCCGGCATACCTGCGCACCTCGGCGTGCACCTTGCTCACGAGGGGGCAGGTGGCATCAATCACCTCAAGATTGCGCGCGGCACAGCGCGCGTAGATGTCGGGTGCGCTGCCGTGGGCCGACAGCACGATGACCGCGTCCTCCGGCACCTCTTCAGGCGTCTCCACGAACACCGCGCCCTTGGCAGCAAGGGTCTTCACCACATACTGGTTGTGCACGATCTCACCGCGCACGTAGATGGGTGCCCCGCGATCCTCGAGCAGCCGGTCAACGGTCTCGATGGCGCGGTCGACGCCCGCGCAGTAGCCGCGCGGGGAGATGAGGTTCACTGAGTTCGGCATAGGGTGGAACGGTAGCGCCCCCGGCCGGTCAATGGTCGGTACCCTGCCCCCTTGTGACCACAGATGCCATTACCGCAAATGCCGTGCTCGACCTGGCGCTGCGTGCCGCCGAGATCGCCGGCAGCCAACTGCTGGCCCGGTTCGACCGGCCCGCGGAGGGCCTTACCGAGAAGAGCAGCGCCACCGATCTGGTGAGCGACGCCGACCGTGAGGCCGACGAGACGATTCTCGGCATGATCCGCGCCGAGCGCCCCGACGACGCAATCCTGAGCGAGGAGTCGGGTGAGGCCGAGGACGGCACCACGGGGCTTACGTGGTTGGTTGACCCGCTGGATGGCACCACCAATTACCTATGGAGCTACCCCCAGTGGGCGGTGAGTATCGGCTGCCACGACGATGACGGTGGCCTGGTGGGTGTGGTGCACGATCCGATTCGCGGCGAGACCTTCAGTGCTGTGCGCGGCGGGCCTGCGCTGCTGAACGGAACGCCCCTGGTACTTGAGCAGCGAGATGACCTGAGCAAGGCGCTTATCGGCAGCGGCTTTGGCTACGACGCCGTGCGCCGCCGCCGCCAGGCGCTACGCCTGTCGGGCGTCATCCCGCACGTGCGCGACATGCGCCGGGGCGGCTCAGCCGCGCTTGACATGGCCTGGGTGGCCGCCGGTCGCCTTGACGGTTATTACGAGTTCGGTGTCAACGCCTGGGACGTCGCTGCCGGCGCGGTCATCGTGATCGCCGCAGGGGGAGAGGTGCAGCCGTTGCCCGTGGGCCCCGAGGGCGCGCCCGGCACCCTGGCTGCCCGCCCCGGTCTCGCCGCCCAGCTTCGTGCGGTGGTCGATACCGCCGCGGATGGGATCAACTAGCCCGCCCGGCTCAGGCGCTTCCACGCACTCAGCAGGCGTTTGTCGAATGATGTGATGGTGACCGGTTCGGGCTGGCGCGCCTCCATCTCAAGGGCAGCAGCCAGAACGCATGCATCGGGCAGCTTCACCCCTGTGCGTGCGCGGATGGCCGCGGCCTGCCGGGCACGTTCCTCGTCAAGTGGAAGCACCTTGGCGCGAAGCCCCTCGATGAACATGCGGACGGCGTTGCCCTCAGCGTCGCCCCGTGCCATGGGGCCGACGCTGATCTCGGCGACGGTCACCGCACTGATCACCCGGTCGGGCACGTCGGTGAGCACCCGTTGAATGATTCGCCGTGCCTTTATGTGATTGGCGTCCGTTCGCGTGAGCACTCCGATGAGCACGTCGGCGTCGAGGACGGTCAGTCCCATTCCGACCGCAGCTGCTCAAGGTAGCCGGGCGGATACACGGTGTCATCGAAGATACCGGCGAAGCGGTCCAGCAGGGCAGCCGCGTTGGCGATGGAGATGTTGCCATCACCTATTGCGGTGATGATGACGTCATCACCGGCCGCGAGGCCCGCCTCGCGGAGGGCGTCGACGGGGATCGTCACCTGATTCTTTGACGAGATGACTGGCATCGTGCCTCCTTTACTCAGGGGGCCAAATAGTAAAGCATTCCCCGGCCGCTGCGATGGGCGGCCGGGGGACGGGAACTACTTGCCGGCGCTCTCCTTGTAGAGGCGACGCAGGACGGTGGGAAGAATGCCGCCATTCTTGAGGTAGTTCAGCTCGTTGGGGCCATCAATACGCGACTGCACCTGGAACTGACGGCCATCGCCGAGCTCCACTGTGAGCAGCGCACGCGGCTCCATGTCGGACACGCCGTTGATGGTGAACGTCTCGGTGCCGGTGAGGCCCAGAGTCTCGGCGCTGTGGCCATCGAGGAACTGCAGGGGCAGCACGCCCATGCCAACGAGGTTGCCGCGGTGGATGCGCTCAAACGACTGCGCGATAACGGCGCGAACGCCGAGCAGCGCGGTGCCCTTGGCAGCCCAGTCGCGCGACGAACCCGATCCATACTCCTTGCCGGCCAGTACGACGAGCGGGATGCCCGCCTCCTGGTAGCGCATGGATGCGTCGTAGATCGGGATGATCTCGCCGGTGGTGACGTGCTCGGTCCAGTTGCCTTCCTTGCCACCTGCCAGCGCATTGCGCAGGCGGATGTTGCCGAAGGTGCCGCGCATCATCACCTGATGGTTACCGCGGCGGCTGCCGAACGAGTTGAAGTCGCGGGGCTCCACGCCGTTGGCGATGAGGTACTCACCTGCGGGTGAGTTGACCGGAATCACGCCGGCAGGTGAGATGTGGTCGGTGGTCACTGAGTCACCCAGCACGGCAAGCACGCGGGCGTCCAGGATGTCGGTGACACCCGGGGGCTCCGGGGTGAGACCGTCGAAGAATGGCGGCAGCTGCACGTATGTGCTGTCTGAGTCCCATGCGTAGGTGTCGCCGGCCGGAACCGGAATTGCCTGCCAACGGGTGTCGCCATCGAACACCGATGCGTAGTACTCCTTGAAGAGCGCCGCGTCGATGGTGCTCTCAACCACATCGCGCACCTCATCGGCCGTGGGCCAGATGTCGGCGAGCATCACGGGCTCGCCGTCGGATCCGATGCCGAGGGGCTCGTTGGTGAGGTCGATATCAACGCGGCCGGCAAGGGCGAAGGCCACCACCAGCGGCGGGGATGCCAGGAAGGCCGCCTTCACGTGCGGGCTCACGCGGCCCTCGAAGTTGCGGTTGCCCGAGAGCACGGCGGCCACCACAAGGCCATCGTCCTCAATGGCTTTGGTCACGGGCTCGTCCAGCGGGCCGGAGTTACCGATGCAGGTGGTGCAGCCGTACCCCACCAGGTTGAACCTGATCTGGTTGAGGTAGGTCATGAGCCCGGCCTTCTCCATGTAGCCGGTGACCACCTGGGATCCCGGGGCGAAGGAGGTCTTCACGGTCGGGTTGACTGTGAGCCCCTTCTCAACCGCGCGCTTGGCTACGAGGCCAGCGCCCACCATCACGTATGGGTTGGACGTGTTGGTGCACGAGGTGATGGCGGCGATGGCCACCGACGCGGGGCCGAACGCGGCCGTCTCGCCGTCGATCACGATGTCCTTCGTGGGGTAGTGACGACCCTCGTCGCTGATCTTGCCCTCGGGGTACTCCTGCATGAAGCGGTTGCCCACCTCGGGCAGGGTGACGCGGTCCTGCGGACGGCGCGGGCCCGACAGCGACGGAACCACATCGCCTAGGTCGAGCGCGAGGTGCTCGTCGTAGATCGGGTCGGGGTCGCCGTCCTCACGGAACATGCCCTGCTCGCGGTAGTACGACTCCACGAGCGGCACCAGGTCGCCGCGGTTGGTGGTCTCGAGGTAGCGGAGCGCCTCGGCGTCAACCGAGAAGATTCCGGTGGTGGCGCCGTACTCGGGGCCCATGTTGGCGATGGTGGCGCGGTCGGCCAGCGTGACGTTGGACAGGCCGTCGCCGTAATACTCAACGAACTTGCCCACCACGCCGTGCGCGCGGAGCATCTCGGTGAGGGTGAGCACCAGGTCGGTGGCGGTGGCGCCTGGGCTGAGCTGCCCGGTGAGCTTCACGCCAACCACAACCGGCCACGGCAGATTGATGGGCTGACCCAGCAGGTTGGCCTCGGCCTCGATGCCGCCCACGCCGAAGCCCAAGATGCCGATGCCACTGATCATGGTGGTGTGCGAGTCGGTGCCCACGAGCGAATCGGGGTACGCACGAAGCTCGCCATCCACGTCGCGGGTGGCCACGACGGATGCCAGGTACTCCAGGTTGACCTGATGCACGATGCCGGTGCCTGGGGGCACGGCACGGAAGTCCTTGAACGCCTGCTGTGCCCAGCGAAGCAGCGCGTACCGCTCGCCGTTGCGCTCGTACTCCTTGGCCACGTTCTCCTCAAAGGAGTGGTCGGTGCCGAAGAAGTCCACCTGCACCGAGTGGTCAATTACCAGGTCAGCGGGCACGAGCGGGTTGATGCGTGCGGGATCGGCACCGAGGGTGGCCATGGCGTCGCGCATTGCGGCCAGGTCAACCACGCAGGGCACACCGGTGAAGTCCTGCATCACCACGCGGGCAGGGAGCAGCGGCACCTCGCGGGCGGTGCCCGAGTTGGGTGCCCAGGCTGCCAGTGCCTTCACGTCGTCCTCGCTCACGAACTCGCCACCGGCGTTTCGCAGCACGTTCTCGATGAGAATCTTCACGACATACGGCGTGCGGCTGAGGTCGGCTCCCAGCGCGTCCAGGCGCCAGATCGCGTAGTCCTTGCCGCCGGCCGAGAGGGTCGCCCGTGCGTTGAACGGGTCCGGTGATGCGCTCACAAATGCTCCTCGTGCGAAATCGGTGTCATGGCCAGAGCGTCCCCGGGCCGGTCGGGGAGGCTACAAGAGGCAGGGCACCGGGTGGCGGGGGTGAAGAACCGTGATGAGGCCCCAGATGTCCCCAATTCAACGTACGAGGTGAACCCGAAATGGCGAAAATCCGAATCGCCGCCGCCGCAGCGGCGCTGGTGAGCGCAACGGTGCTCGTCGCCGGCTGTGGTTTTGGCGGAGACACAACAACCGTCACAGTGACGTCACCCAACGGATCCGGCGCCCTGACGCCAGATACGACCAGTACCACCCCCTTGACAGGCACCGTGTCCACAGGCACCACGTCCACGGTCGTCGCGACCACCACGGTTACCGTGGCCACGACCACGTCGACGCCCGCCGCACCTGTGCTCAATCCCGCACAGCAGGCGACCATCTCGCTGCAGAAGGACCTCACCACGCTGGGTTTCTACTCAGGGCCCATCAGTGGCGTCTATGGCCCGGCGACAACCGCGGCGGTGTCCAACTTCCAGAAGGCCGCGCAGTTGCCGGTTGACGGCATCGCTGGTCCGCAGACGATGGCGGCCGTCAATCTGGCGCTCGGTAACCCCAACACCGATGCAGTGAACCTTCTGCAGACGGCGCTCACCGGCCTGTGTTACTTCGACGGCACGGTGGATGGTGTGTTCGGTTCGGGAACGGAGGCGGCTCTTCGCGCCTTCCAGAAGCAGGCGGGGATCAAGGTGGACGGTCGGTACGGCCCGGCCACGGCCACCGCACTCGCCAAGGCATGGCCCGATCGCCCGGCATCGTGCAGCAACTCCGGCGGTGGGGGCGGCAACAACGCCACCGGCGATACTGCCACGCTGGGCAGCCCGGCCATCCAGCGCACGTTCGACCTGTCGTCGTGCACGATCACCCGCGGCACGATTGAAGCCACTGGCTCATCGGGCAGCGTGAACCTCGGGATTGACACCGCAGGCGGCAGCGGTGCGCAGGTGGTGGTGAAGGGTGGCGGTTACGGCCTGCAGGGCAACATCAACAAGGTCGCCATCTCGTCGAACGGGCAATTCCGCCTGTCGGGCGCTTGGGGCAACAACAACCAGGCATTCACCATGGTGGGTACCTGCGCCGACTGATGATGCCCTTCATGGCGGGCTCACCGCTCCCTCTTGGGGCGTGGTGAGCCCGCTATGGCGGATGCGCCTCGGCGCTGGCGCACCCGGCACGCATGCCCGTGTGCGGGCCGTGGGGTAGGCTTGGCCCGCATGAAGCCTCCCTCCCCGGCCCTCGCCGTTTCCTGCCTTGCCCTTGCCATTGCCCTCGGTGGTACCGGCTACGCCGTGACGCAACTGCCGAAGAACTCGGTGGGCACGGCGCAGATCAAGAACAACGCCGTGACCGGTGCCAAGGTGAAGGCCGGAAGTCTGGACGCCACCGACTTCAAGACGGGCGCGCTGCTGGCAAGTTCCGCTGGCCCCCAGGGCACCGCTGGCCCCTCCGGCGCCGCTGGCCCCCAGGGCACCGCTGGCCCCTCCGGCGCCGCTGGTGCGCGCGGGCCGAGCAATGGTTACTTCACCACCACGTCGGGCGCAGCGACAACCATCATCGCGAGCACCTCCCCGTGGACCACGGTGGGCACTATCTCGCTTCCCCCGGGCAAGTACATCGCAACGGCAACCACCAACGTCTCATCAACGGTCTACGGGGTCGGCCTCGGCACGGGTCAGTCCGTCGAGGTTGACTGCTACTTCCCCGTTGAGATCGACACCGCGCGCGAGACCGCGCGCGTGTACCGGCAGGGGAACGCAGGACAGCTTGACGGACTGACGGTGGTCCAGCCACTGCCCGTCACGGCGTCCATTGACCTTTCCGGCGCAACGGGCAACACCGCGCTCACCGTGGGGTGCCTGCGCGACTCCACCAGTGGAACCGTGACCGCCAATACCGAGGGCGTCACCATCTCCGCCATCAAGGTCGAGACGCTGGGCTAAGGGGCCGAGGCCCCCGCCGCGTCCGTCTACGACGGAGTGGTGAGCCTGCGGTAGCGGATGCGGTGTGGCTGGTCGGCGTCTTCGCCCATGCGCACCTTGCGGTTGGCCTCGTAGTCGGCGTAGTTGCCCTCGAACCACACCACGTTGCTGTCGCCCTCGAAGGCCAGGATATGGGTGGCCATGCGGTCGAGGAACCAGCGATCGTGGGTGATGATGACGGCGCAGCCCGAGAACGTTTCGAGCGCGGTTTCGAGCGCGCGCAGGGTGTCCACGTCGAGGTCGTTGGTGGGCTCGTCAAGGAGCAGCAGGTTGCCACCACCGGCCAGCATCTTTGCCATGTGCACGCGGTTGCGCTCACCACCCGAGAGCTGACCCACCGGCTTCTGCTGATCGGGGCCCCGGAAGTTGAAGGCCGCGGTGTAGGCGCGCGCCTGCATCTCGTTGCCACCGCCCAGGTCGATCATGTCCTTGCCATCGCTGATCTCGTCGTAGACGGTCTTCTTGGGGTCCAGATCGTCGCGACTCTGATCCACGTACGCCAGCTTTACGGTGTCGCCGATGCGGATCTGGCCTTGGTCGGGCTGTTCCTGCCCGGTGATCATCTTGAACATGGTCGTCTTGCCGGCACCGTTCGGGCCGATGACGCCCACGATGCCACCTGGCGGTAGCGAGAAGGCCAGGTTGTCAAACAGCAGGCGGTCGTCGAAGCCCTTGGCCACGCCCGTGGCCTCAACCACCAGGTCACCGAGGCGCGGGGCGAGCGGGATACGGATGTCCGCCTCCCCGCCACGCTTCTGCATCTCGGCCTCCTCGGCCACCAGGCGCTCGTAATTGGACACGCGGGCCTTGCTCTTGGCCTGGCGCCCCTTGGGGTTCATGCGCACCCACTCGAGCTCGTGCGACAGCGCCTTCTGGCGGTTGGAGGCCTTCTTCTCCTCCACCTGTAGGCGCTTCTCCTTCTGCTCAAGCCACGACGAATAGTTGCCCTGGTAGGGAATCCCCTTGCCGCGATCCAGCTCCAGGATCCAGCCGGCGACGTTGTCGAGGAAGTACCGGTCATGGGTCACTGCCACCACGGTGCCGGGGTACTCGTCGAGGAATCGCTCAAGCCACCCCACCGACTCGGCGTCGAGGTGGTTGGTGGGCTCATCGAGCAGCAGCATGTCGGGGGCCGACAGCAGCAGGCGGCACAGCGCCACGCGCCGGCGCTCTCCGCCAGACAGCGTGCTCACATCGGCGTCGCCCGGTGGCACGCGCAGGGCATCCATGGCCACCTCGATCTCGCGGTCGAGGTCCCATGAGTTGGTGCGCTCAATCGCATCCTGCACCTTCTGGTACTCCTCGAGCAGCGCCGTCATCTCGTCGGGCTCCATGGGCTCGGCCAACTTGGCGCCCATCTCGGTGAAGCGGTTGAGGAGCTCGCGGCGCGGGATCACGCCGTCCTCCACGTTGCCGCGCACGTCCTTGTCGGGGTCGAGATGCGGCTCCTGCTGCAGGTACCCCACCTTCACGCCCTTGCCGGGCATGGCGTCGCCGTTGCTCGGTGTGAGCTCCCCCGCCATGATCTTGAGCAGGGTGCTCTTGCCGGATCCGTTCAGACCCAGCACGCCGATCTTGGCGCCGGGGAGGAAGGCAAGGGTGATGTCGTCGAGCACCACGCGGTCCGGCGGGTACGCCATGCGCACCTTGTACATCTGGTAGACGAATTCGTTGGATGACATGGGGCGGCATCATAGAGTGATCCCATGTGCACCAACTTTAAGATCAAGCCGTCCAAGGACGGCACGGTTGTTGTGGGTCGCACCATGGAGTTCCCCGACCTCATTCCCTGGGAGGTTCAGGTGGTGGCGGCAGGGGTACCGCGGGCGTCTGCCGGGGTGAAGAACGGCCTCGCATGGACGCCCCAGTACGGCATTGTGGGCATGGGTGCGATGGGCGAGGGGCTCCTTGCCGACGGCATGAACACCGAGGGGCTCAGTGCCCACGCGCTGTACATGGCCGGGTTCTGCGATTACGCGGCTCCCGCGGGTACGGGTAACGACATCAGCGAGATGGACGTCATCGCCTACCTGCTGGGAACGTGCAAGAACGTGGCCGAGGCGAAGTCGGCGGCCGCCGCCCTGAACGTGGTGGGTGTCGATCCCGGCGTGGGGTTCGTCCCGCCGCTGCACTTCCTGCTGCATGACGCCACGGCGTCCATCGCAATCGAGTTCCGTCCCGAGGGCATGAGCATCGTGGACAACCCGACCGGGGTGGGCACCAACCCACCGTTCCTCGACTGGCACGTCACCAACCTGCGCAACTACGTGGGCATCTCAGCCGTCAATCCCACCACCACGGTGCACGACACCGTGCTTCACCCGCTGGGCCAGGGCGGCGGCCTGTTGGGGCTGCCCGGCGACTACACCCCGCCGTCACGGTTCGTGCGAGCGGCTGCGCTCATGCTGCTCATCGATCAGCCCGCCGACGCGGCCTCGGCCGAGGCCGCGTGCCTGCACGTGCTCAACAGCTTCGACATCCCGGCGGGACTTATCAGCGAGGAGTTCAAGCCCGGGCAGATGGTGCCCGAGGTCACAAGCTGGGTGACGGTGTGCAACCTCACCGACCGCCGGTATGGGTACCGCACAGTTGGCGATCCCGTGCCGTACGTGGTGGACTTGCCCGCGACAGATTTCTCGACCAGCCGCCGTACGCCCGTTCCAGGTGCTGCGCGGTTCACACCCGTCACGCTGTAGGAGGAACAGATGGACGTCTCCGAAGACTCCTTCCAGGCCGACGTCATCGAGCGCTCGCATGAGGTACCTGTTGTCGTCGACTTCTGGGCCGAGTGGTGCGGCCCGTGCCGCCAGCTCGGGCCCATCGTTGACGACGCCATCGCCCGGCGCATGCCCGACATGGAGCTTGCGAAGATCGACATCGACGCCAACCCGGGGCTTGCCCAACGGTTTCAGGTGCTGAGCATCCCGGCGGTCAAGGCATTTCGAAACGGCGAGGTCGTGGAGGAGTTTGTGGGTCTGGTCTCGGCCGCGCAGATGGAGACATTTCTCGACAAGCTCGTCCCCAGCAGGGTGGACATGCTCGTGGAGGCCGGCGACGAGGACTCCCTCCGCGAGGCCGTCGAGCGTGACGCCGGGCGTACCGATGCCCGCATCGCCTTGGCGCACATCCTCATTGATAACGGCGCGGTCGCGGAGGCCGCCGTGTATCTGGCCCCGGCCGAGCACGACCCCATCGCCGCGGGTCTTCTTGCACGCACCCGCCTCATGGGCAGCGACGTGCCCGACATCCAGGCGGGTCTCGCAGCGATCGAGCGCGAGGACTGGCAGCAGGCGTTTGCCAGCCTCATTGACGCGGTCACCGCCAGCACCGACCGACGCCAGCGCGATGATCTTCGCAAGATGCTCATCGGCCAGTTCCGCGAGTTGGGTGATGGTCACCCGCTCGTGCCGGAATACCGCAAGCGCCTCGCGCGCACCATCAACTAACCCGGAGACCTCTGTGGAAGTCCGCGCCTACGGCGAAGCCGTGCCCTTCGTCACCACCGATGGCAGCACCATCAAATCGCTGCTCGACCTCTCAGTGGCCCCGGTTGCCAATCACAGCCTGGCCGAGGCCACCCTGCCAGCGGCTGGCCAGACTGAGCGCCATCACCACAAGGTGAGTGAGGAGATGTACTACCTCCTTGAGGGCCAGGGGCGTATGGAGATCGACGGCGTGGAGCGCGATGTCGCGGTGGGCGACGCCGTGCTCATTCCCGTGGGCACCTGGCACCAGATCACCAACACCGGGTCAGCCGACCTCAGGTTCCTTTGCACCTGCGCCCCGCCGTGGAGCGCCGAGGACACCTACTTCGCCTGAGGTCAGCCGGCCACCGGCTCGGCGGGCACCGGCACCGGTTCCACCGGTGGGTCGGGGCCCACGGCCGGTCGGTCCCACGACCTGAGTGCCGGGCGCACCACCAGAAACCATGTGAGCACGGCGGACAGCGCCACGAGCACCAGCGCGTAAATGGCTGCGTCCTCATAAAGGGCCACCTCGGCGGCGCTCCACACGCGGGTGGCCAGCGTGGTGAACCCCGGCGGTGCCAGCAGCAGGGTGGCTGGCAGTTCCTTCATAGTCGACAGCAGCACCAGGCCCGCGCCCGCAGCGATCCCGGGCCACATCAGGGGCAGCTCAATCGTGAACAGGCGTCGCACACGCCTGCTCCCCAGACTTTGGGCGGCATCCTCGAGCCGGGGCGGGATGCCCGCAACGGCGGTCTGCTGCGCGCCCAGTGCCAGCGCGCCGTGGTGCACCAGATAGGCAAGGATGAGCAGGGGGAGGGTCTGGTACAGCGCGCCGATCGGGCCGGGCGACGACAGGGTCCAGAACACAAAGGCCAGCGCGGTCACAAGCCCCGGCAGCGCGAATCCGCCGATCACCGTTCCGGCAATGGCCTCGCCAAGGCGCCCGGGCCGTCGCACTGTGCGGTACGCGATGGGCAGTACCACGAGCGTGGCCACCAGCGCGGTGGCAATGCTCACGCCTGCGGTATTGCCCAGCGGCCCCAGCAGCATTCCCGGGTCGTTGATGACCGAGTTCGACCGCTGGTTGCCCTGCACGATTCCCCGGATGGCCCAGAACACCAGGACCCCAATGGGGATGATGAGCGAGAGGGCCACGAGCGCTCCCAGCAGCGACAGGGCCATGCCCTTCAGGCGTCCGAGGGGAACCGTGAGCGGGGTACGCAGTCGGGCGTACTCGCGAAGGCCTACGCGCGATGCCCGGCGTTCGAGCGCCACGATCACCACGGCCATCACGCCAAGCACCAGGCTGAGTGCCACCGACACCGACGGGTCGAGCAGGCGATTCGAATAGATCATGCGGGTGAGGGTGTCGTAGCGCAGCAACTGCACGGCACCGAAATCGCTGATCACATAGAGAAACACGAGCAGCGCACCAGCGGCGATTGCCGCGCGCGCCTGGGGTACGACCACGGTGAGGAACACTGCGAATGGTCGCCGTCCCAGAAGGCGTGCCGACTCCTCAGCCGCCGGGGGCATGGTGCGAAGGCGTGCCACGACGGGCAGAAACACATAGGGGTACGTGAGCAGCGTGAGCACGCCGAACGCACCCCAGAATCCGCTCACCTCGGGCAAAGGGATCGAATCACCCAGCATCTTCGACAGCAGACCGCCGGGAGAGAACGCGGCGATGAGCGCCACCGCACCCACAAACGATGGGATGACCAGCGGCAGGCACAGCATGAGTGCCCACGTGCGACGCCCGGCCAGATCGGTACGGGCCACCATCCATGCCGCCCCGGTGCCCAGCGTGCCGGCGGCGATGGCCACCGAGGTTCCCAGCAGCAGGCTGCGAAATGCCGGGGCAATGGTGTCGGCGTCGGTGACGGCGGCCCAGAGGCCGCTCAGATCACCCGCATTGCGGACGATCAGGTAGGCGAACGACAGCGCAAACGGTACCGCGAGCAGCACGGCGATGGCCGTGCTGCCGAGCCCCCGCGGGCGCTTCCGAGCCCGCGGGGGCGCCGTGTCTGCGCTATCCGCCGATGCCGCTTCCCTGAATGAGCTTGGCGGTGGTCTTCAGATCCGTCAGCTGCGAGAGGTCGTAGCTGGGGTAGTTCAATTCGGCCAGCGACGGCTGGCCCGACTTCTGCTTGACGCCGGACACAACTGGATATTCGCCCTCTTCGGCCACGAATACCGCCTGGCCCTCGGGCGACAGCATGAAGTTGATCAACGCCAGCGCATCGGCGTTGCTCGCGGCGGGAGACGGAATCGCCGCAGTTGACACCAGAAAGAGCGACCCGGGGTCACTGCCGGGGAACCGGTAAATGCCCACCGGCGCGTTCGGGTCCTTCTTCTTGATCTCATTGAAGTAGTAGTGGTTGACAAGGCCGAAGGGAATCTCGCCACGGGCCACGGCATCGGCGATCGCGCCGTTCTTGGCGTATGCCTTGGCGCCATTGGCCGTCATGCCGTCGAGCCAGGCCTTCGTCTTCTGCTCGCCCGAAATCTGGGTCATGGCCGCGACAAAGTCCTGGAACGAGGAATTGCTGGGAGCGACCGCCACCATGTCCTGATACTCGGGCTTAGTGAGGTCGAACACCGACGCAGGCAGCTGCGACGGTGTGACCAGATCGGTGTTGTAGATCAGCACGCGCTGGCGACCCGTCACGCCCACCCAGCGGCCATCGTCTGCGCGGAACCTGGCGGGCACCTTTGCGAGCGTGGCCGCGGGCAGCCTCGACAGCAGGTTCTTCTGGGCGACGAACACCATCGGCCCGGGGGTCTGGGCAAGGAATACCTGCGCGGGGGTTCGGTCGCCCTCCTCGCCCAGCAGCAGCGCAAGGTCAACCGAGTCGCCGTACCGCACCTGCACGGGGATACCCGTCTTCTTGGTGAAGGCATCGAGGGCCGGCCCCACGTATTCCTCGCTGCGTCCCGAATACACGGTCAGGGTGTCACCACCTGATGTGGACGACGTGCTGCTGTCCGACCCACAGGCAGAGAGGCCGACGACGGCGACGATGGAGACGATGAGGGCGCCGATGGCGGCGCGCAGTCGTGCGGACATGAAACCTCCGATGGTGTTGGTCACAATACGGGGCGCACTCTATAGGTAACCGCCATTGGATAAAACCAACGGAGCATGCCGATCAGGCCGTGGTCAGCCGCTCCGTCGCTGCGAACGCGATGCTGGGCTCACCCACATACTCGAGCCCCACGCGGTCTCCTGCAGCCCACGGTGGATGCCCCATCACGCGGCATCGCACGGGGCAGCCCCGGCTGCTCATCACCATCACGGCATCGTGGCCGTAGTACTCAATGCGCTCCACGATGGCGTCATCTCCCCGGCAGGCCGCGATGCACTCGGGGCGTATCAGTACCTCCACGGCACCGTGTGCTTCGCGCGCCAGCGGCACGCGCCCCACCGGCGTATCGGCCATTGCGCCGGAGGCGTGGGCCGGGAGGATATTGGCGTCTCCCACGAAGCGCGCCACGTCACAAGAGGCCGGACGCTCGTACAGATCGGCTGGTGTGCCCAACTGGGCGATGCGACCATCCAGCATGAGTGCCACCTGATCGCCGATGAGGAATGCCTCCTCCTGATCGTGCGTCACGAACACCGCCGTGGCCCCGGCTGCGGCCAGAAGCCTGCGTACCTCGCCACGCATTTCAGCGCGAAGAGGGGCATCGAGCGCCGAGAAGGGCTCGTCCAGCAGCATGAGCGATGGCTCCACCGCCAGGGCGCGTGCAAGGGACACTCGCTGCTGCTGGCCGCCGGAGAGCGTGGCCGGCATGCGATCGGTGGTTCCAGTGAGGCCCACCAGGGCAAGCGCCCGATCCACGCGCGCGCCCTTGCGTTCGCCGCGCGGCAGGCCGTAGCCCACGTTGCCGCCCACGCTGCGGTTGGGGAAGAGCGCTGGCTCCTGAAACACCATCCCGATGCGCCGTCGCTCGGGGGGCATGAATCCGTCGGAATTCGAGAGGGTCACATCATCGACCCGGATCTCACCTGCGTCGGGGCGGTCAAGGCCCGCGATGCATCGCAGAAGCGTCGTCTTGCCGCAGCCGGATGGGCCGAGCAATGCGAGCACCGTGCCCGCTGGTACGTCAAGGTCGATACCCCGCAGCACCGGACGACCGCCCAGCACCCGCTCCACACCGCGCACAGACAGTGCCGACCCGCGAGGGGCGCTGCGCGTGGGCACGGCCGGGCACATCTCTGCGTGGGGAGGAAAGGTCTCCATATCCACACCTGACGGTAGCGCCCCTCCGCTGTATAGGCAATATGCATGGCCCAAAGAGGACGGCTATCCTTGTGCCTCGTAAAAGGGGAGAGCAGATGTCCACGAATGGTGGCGGGATCGCGGTGCACGCCGAAGGGCTGGGGCGCCGGTATGGGGAGGGCGAGGCGGCCATCGACGCTCTCGCCGACGTCACCGTGTCGTTTCCCAAGGGTCAGTTCGCCGCCGTGATGGGTCCGTCTGGTTCGGGCAAGTCCACGCTGCTGCACTGCCTGGCTGGCCTTGATCGTCCCACCTCGGGTGAGGTGACCATCGACGGCACCGCACTCAGCGGGCTGTCAGACCGCGATCTCACCGTGCTCCGGCGTACGGCCATCGGGTTCATCTTCCAGTCGTTCAACCTGCTGCCCATGCTCACCGCGCGCGAGAACGTTGAACTGCCGCTTCGCATCGCTGGCCGTCTGGATTCGGCGCGGGTTGACGCCACGCTTGCCGACGTGGCGCTTGGGGACCGCGCCACGCACCGCCCCGCCGAGCTTTCGGGCGGTCAGCAGCAGCGCGTGGCCATCGCCCGGGCACTGGTATCGCACCCCACCGTCATCTTTGCCGACGAACCAACCGGCAACCTCGACTCCACAAGCGGGCACGAGATCCTCCACCTGCTGCGCCGTGCGGTGGATGAGGGCGGCCGTACCGTGGTGATGGTGACGCACGATCCGCGCGCGGCGGTCGTCGCCGACCGGGTGCTCATGCTCTCCGATGGCCGTGTGGTCATGGATCGCCCCGGTATGACCGCTGATGAGATCTACGACGCCGTGCGCACGCTCGACTCGCCGTGATCCGATTCATCCTCGCCGGTCTGCGCCAGCGCAAGCTGCGCGCTGGGCTTACCGCCACCGCCATCCTGCTTGGCGTCGCCATGGTCACGGGCACCCTGGTGCTCACCAGCCAGATCACCCGCGCGTTCGATGAGATCTTCCAGTCGGCCAATCAGGGTGTGGATGTGCGGGTCACCCCGCACATTGACTTCGAGGGCCGGTTCGGGTCCATTCCCACGTTGCCCGAGTCGTTCGTGGCGAAGGTGAAGGGCATTGAGGGTGTGGCCGCCGCCGCTCCCGAGATCGCCGCGCTTGGATCGCCTGTCATCAACGGGGAGTACGTGCAGGCCACCGGCGCCCCGTCATTCGTGTTCGCACTCGAGCCGCCTCCATTCCAGGCCACTACCCTGGCGAGCGGCCGCTATCCCCAGGCATCCGGTGAGGTGGCGGTCAACCAAGGGCTCGCCGATTCGCGCGGTGTGGGTATTGGGTCGCGTATGGGCATCGCCACGCCCAAGGGCGTGCGACCGGTCACCATCACCGGGCTCGTCACCTTCGCCAACATCAGTTCAATCGGTGGCGCCACCATCACCATCGCGCCTATCGCCGACGTGCAACGCTGGTACCAGATGGAGGGCAAGATCAACTCCATTGCGGTGTCGGCAAAGCCCGGTGTTTCGCCCACTGAGCTGGCGCGGTCACTTGCGGCTGGCCTGCCACGCACTGTCGATGTTGCCACGGGTCAGCAGGACGCCGCCAAGCAGGCCAAGCGCACCACCGATGCCATCAACAACTTCCTGCGTCCGGCGCTGCTGGCGTTCGGATTCATCGCCCTGTTCGTGGGCGCCTTCATCATCTTCAACACCTTCTCCATCACGGTGGCCCAGCGCCTGCGCGAGCTCGGTCTGCTGCGCACCATCGGGGCGAGCCGCCGTCAGGTGATGTGGTCGGTGGTGGGCGAGGCCCTGGTGATCGGTCTTGTTGCGGGCATCGTTGGGTTGGCCGCCGGCTACGGGTTCGCATGGCTGCTTGTGAAGGTGTTCGATGCATTCCTGCCCGGCGGTATCCCCGTGGCGGCGGCGCAGTTGTCGCCGGGCATCGCGCTCATCGCGCTCTTGGTGGGTGTGGGAGTCACCGTGGTGGCGGCGCTCATCCCCGCCTTCCGTGCCAGTCGTGTTCCACCCATCGCCGCGCTGCGCGAGGGGGCCGAGATCCCACCCTCGCGTATTTCGCGCTTCACTCCCATCATCTCCGGCGTGCTGGCCGCCGCCGGCGTTGCGCTCATCGTGAGCGGGCTCACGAGCGATGGCGACGCAACCGACCGTCTCCTCATCATGGCCCTCGGGTCATTTCTGGTGTTCGCCGCCATCGGTGCGCTCAGCCGCTTCGCCGTGCCATTCCTCGCGCGTGTCATCGGGTGGCCGCTCGAGCGCCTGCCCGGTGCATCGGGTGGCTTGGCGCGGCGTAACGCCACGCGTAATCCTGCGCGCACCGCCGCCACGGCCGCCGCGTTGATGATCGGCATTGGGCTGGTGGCATTCGTCGCCGTGTTCGCCCAGGGCCTCAAGGCGTCATTTACCGATGCAATCGACAACACGCTGCGGGGCGATCTGATCGTGACCGGCCGCAGCTTCACGCCCATTCCGGCGGGTACCGTCACGGCCACCGCCAACACCCCGGGCGTACGCGACGTGGTGGCCGCGGTGACTGATCGGGCGAAGGTTGACGGTGCCGGCAAGGCGATTGTCTATGGGCTCGACCCTGGAGCGGCCGAGCGGTCGCTGGGTCTGCAGTGGGTGCAGGGATCATCGGCGCTGCTCGGCCAACTGAACAGCGGCACCGCGGTGGTGGAGTCGCAGTATGCGAAGAGCGGCAACCTCGCGGTGGGCGACATCATCTACGCGGCGTCATCCACGGGGAAGCGGTCGCAGTTCCGCGTGACGGGTATCTACAAGGACCCCGACATCTTCAATCAGGGGTTCATCGTGGGGCAGCTGCCATTCCAGCGCGCATTTGCGGCGCGCGATCCCATCTTCCTGCTGGCCACTGTTGATCCCGGGCGCGACCCGGTGGCAGTAAAGGACGCCGTGGCGCGTTCGCTCAAGCCGTATCCGATCGCCCAGGTGCGCACCAACGCCGAGTACCGCGATGAGATCAGCAAGCAGGTGGATTCGATCCTGTACCTGCTGTACGTGCTGCTGGCCATGAGCGTGGTCATCTCGCTGTTCGGCATCGTGAACACGCTGGTGCTGTCGATCACTGAGCGCATACGCGAGATCGGCATGCTGCGCGCCATCGGTCTTACCCGGTCGCAGCTGCGCCGCATGGTGCGCTATGAGAGCGTCATCACATCGGGTATCGGCGGAATTATCGGAATCGTGCTGGGTGTCGCATTGGCCTGGGTGTTCTGCCTGGGGCTGGCCGACCAGGGAATCGTGTTCCGGGTGCCATGGCTGCAACTCGTGGTGTTCTTTGTGGTGTCCATTGCTGCTGGGGTGCTGGCTGCCGTCTTGCCCGCGCGCCGTGCCGCACGCCTCGATCCGCTGGATGCCCTGCACTATGAGTAGGGCACGCCGGGCCGTGGCGTTGGCGCTGATTGCGCTCACCATTACGGCGGCTGGATGCTCGCGCAAGTCCGATACTGCGGCACCATCCAGCAGCGAGGCATCCGCGCGCATCGTGGCCACCGCCGGCTTCGGGGCCACGTCCCTGCTGGATGCCCCGGTATCGGTGGGCATCCCGGTGATTGACGGCCTGCGGTCGGTGACCGCCGTGGAAACCGCCTACGGCGGCGGTTTTGTGGCGTCAATGCTGGGCCGTGGCACCGAGACGTCACCACCCGCCGACTGGTTCTTCTACGTCAATGGCATCGAGTCACCCGTGGGTGCGGCCCAAGTGACGCTGGGAGATGGCGACGTGGCCTGGTGGGATCATCACGGCTGGTCGGGCGCCATGAGCATCCGTGGTGTGGTGGGGTCGTGGCCCGAGCCCTTTGTGCATCTGGCCCCGCGCGTGTCGGCCGACCCGCCACTGGCCGGTGCGCTGCGCGCCGCCGGGGCCACCGTTGTGACCGGCGCCTCCATATTTCGTGCGCGAGTGGGAACCGATGCATCACTGGCTGCCCGGGACGCCACGTGGCGGGACATCGCTGGCGACCCGGGCGGCCATCACCTTGCCGGCGGTATTGCGAGCGGGCGCGTGGTGCTCATTCCTCCCGGGGGTGGAGCGCTGGCGCCGGTGGATGGGGCATCAGCGGTTGCAGTGCTGGTGCCGGTGAGTGCGACCCCTGACGATGGCGCGCTACTGGCAGTCGCGGGCGTCGACGCGGCCGCCGCCCGGGCCGCCGCTGCCACTATCGCGCGCGATCCGGGGGTGCTGGCCGAGCGATTCGCCGTGGCGTTCGACGCCACCGGAACCCCGGTGCAAAGCGCCGGTAGGGAGGGGCCATGACGCCCGACGACGAGCGCTGGATGCGCCGCGCGCTGGACGAGGCCCGGCGCGCTCCCGACCATGGCGATGTGCCCGTGGGGTGCGTGGTGGTGTGTGATGGCGAGATCATCGCCAGCGGTCGCAACGAGCGTGAGCTTCGCCAGGATCCCACCGCGCATGCCGAGGTGCTCGCAATTCGTGATGCCGCCATCGCCCTTGGCGGGTGGCGTCTGGTGGGGGCCACGTTGTACGTCACGCTCGAGCCATGCCCCATGTGCGCCGGGGCAATTCTTCAGGCACGACCGGAGCGCGTGGTATGGGGAGCCCCTGAGCCGGTGTCGGGATCGGCCGGCAGCGTGATCGACCTCTTCCGCGATTCACGCCTGCCCACGCGTATTCCCGTTAAGCAGGGGGTTCTCGCCGCCGAGTCGGCCACCCTGCTGCGCGCATTCTTCGCCGACCGCCGGGGCGGCTGACACGGGGGACCCAACGCATACCGGCACGGCGGAGGCCGTTGCTAGCCTCCAATCGTCCCCAATTTTATGGAGTGAGCGCGTGAGAACACCTGTCGTTGGTCTGCTGACGGCCGCCGTAATTCTTGCCATTCCCGTGGCATCTGCCATGGGCGCGGCTGCAGGTGTGCAGGACGACCGCCTGCCAGTGACCGCCCCAGCCGACCTCCAGGCGCGGGTGGACACACTGAAGTCCACCGGTGCCAAGGTCACACGCGTTGACCTCTACTGGGGTGCGACGGCGCCCGTACGCCCCGCGAACCCAACCGACCCGAACGATCCCGCGTACGACTGGACGTGGGCGGACACCATCTTCAGCCAGTTGCAGACGGCCGGCATCACGCCCATCGTCACCACGTGGAATGGCCCGGCCTGGGCCACCGGTGGAAAGTCCACCGGTCAGCCCACATGGAATGCCAACGGCCCAGTCAACGCCAAGGACTACGCCAACTTTATGCAGGCGGTGGCCACGCGCTACAACGGCAAGACCAATATCCCGGGCTTTGGACCGGTGATGGTGAAGAACTACGAAGTGTGGAACGAGCCCAACCTGCAGTTGTATATGCGGCCGCAGTACAAGGGCAAGACACCCCTGGCGGGCAAGAAGTACGCCCAGATGGTCAATCTCACCACGCCGGTGGTGCGAGCGGCCAACCCGCGTGCCATCGTCATCGCCGGGGTCACCGGGCCGAAGGGCAAGAGCGATTCCACAGGTCGCGGCACCATCGACTGGTATGCCGACCTGAAGAAGGCTGGCATGAAGACGTACAACGCGATCTCCCAGCACATCTACCCCGCTGCGGCTCCCACCACGAAGACGAATGCGATCCCGTCGTGGTCCACATTCGACAAGGTCATCCAGGCGGTCAACACACTGCCCGGTGGATCATCGAAGAAGATCTACGTCACTGAGTCGTCGTACACCACGGCCAAGACGCCGTACCGCACGGTGTCGGTGACGCCCAGCCAGCAGGCCACCTACCTGAAGCAGATCTGGACCCTGCCGGTGGTCAAGAGCAGCCGCGTGCCGCTGGTGATGTGGTTCCAGGTGCAGGACAACCCCAACTGGCCGGGTGGTCTGTTTCTCAACAGCGGTGGCAGCAAGCCGTCGCTGGCAGCGTTCAAGAGCGTCGCCGCCAGCCACCGGCCCACCGGCTCGCTGGCCCCCTAGTGCACGTGTGACCTCACGGCGCCACCTCGCGCCGTGAGGTCACCAGCAGGGCCAGGCCGGACGCCACCACGGCGACCCCGATGAGGACCAGCCAACTTGAAGTGGGTATCGACCCTGTGCCCAGCACATTCGATGGCCGGTACCAATGCATCAGCGAGATGGGGCCGAATGGCTCCGCCAGGCTCCAGATCTGTGCCAGGTAGTCGAGCGCGTAGAAGATAAGCGCGATGCCCGCGCCCATGCCGATGGCCCGGGCACCGGTGCGCGAGAACGACGCGGCCAGCGCCGTGATGGCACCGATGCCGCTAAACAGCAGGAACATGGCGAGCGCGGTGAGTGCCACCGACCCAAAGGGCACCGTGCCGAGGTCATTGATGGTTCCCACCGCGATGAATGCGCCGATGGAGCCGAGCACCGTGACGATGGCCAGTGAGATCTCCAGAGCGATCAGCTCGGCCCCGATCCATGCGGTGCGCCGCAGCGGACGCGACAGCAGTAGTTCGGCCACCCCGTGCTCGACGTCGCGGGCTGATGCCGCACCCGCCGCGATTGCGGTGGTGGCCAGGAGCGCGAGCGTGATGGGGTGGATGAATCCGGCACCGAGATACCCCTCCGGGCTCGCCAGATCAGCCCCCTGCACGAAGGCGCGGATCGCCGGCGGCAGCGACTCCACCATGCTGCGTATGTGGTTCTGCCCCACCGACGCGTACGACAGCCCCACCAGAAAGAGGAATGCACCGAGTGCCATGCCCAGCAGGAGGGTGCGGCGAAGTGACCGGCGAAGCGTGAGCCCGAGCACCACGCGCATCAGTCGGCGTCTCCCAGGTAGAGCGCGCGAAATACATCTTCCAGACGAGCAGCCTCGATGGTGACGTCTCGCGGCGAGAGCGCCCCAAGCCGGGTGAGCAGCGGGCCCGGATCGCCTGCGAGCGTGAAGTGATGCACATGGCCCTCCACGCGAAGGTCGGCGATGCCGTCCACGCGGTAGGCGGCAGGGTCCACATCCCCATCGAACAGCACCTCGACGGTGCGCACGCGGGCGCGACGGAGTTCGGCCACCTCGCGTACCAGTAGCAGTCGGCCATCGCGCACCATGGCGACGCGGTCGCACAACTCGTCAACCTCGCCCAGCACGTGGCTGGAGAAGAACACGGTGCGCCCGGCACGCGCACGCTCTTCCAGCATCTCGAGCAGGCGCGCCTGCATTACCGGGTCGAGTCCGGATGTGGGCTCATCGAGGATGATGACGGCGGGGTCGTGCTGCAGTGCTGCGACCAGGCCCAGCTTCTGCCGCATACCCGTGGAGTAGTCGCGGATGCGCTTGCCCAGCGTGTGGTCATCGAGGTCGAGCGCCGACAGCAGGCGGTCGCGCAGTACGGGCGGCCGGGGGTGCAGACGGGCCAGGGCGTCAAGCATGCGCCGGCCGGACACCTCGCGGATCAGTCCCAGATCACCGGGTACATATCCGGCATCGGTGAGCGCCGCCATGCGATCGGTGGCCAGGTCGTGCCCGTTGATGGCCACGCTGCCGGTGGTGGGGGAGAGGATTCCAAGCGCCAGGCGGATGAAGGTGGTCTTGCCCGCGCCGTTGGGGCCCAGAAAACCGAGGCGCTCACCGTGCGCCACCTCAAGGTCAATACCTTCGAGCGCCATCACATCCGACCCGTACGACTTCCCGAGTCCTTGGGCATGGATGGCGGCGGTGCTGATCACTCCCAATAGGGTAGGTATGTCACGCGGCCACGCCGGTGGTCATCCGTCCCTTCCTTGCGGCTGGTGACGGGCACGAGGGGCCGGCCCCATCATCACGCGCCCGGCAGTGCGGACGAGTGCCGCCCATGGGCCGAGATCCACACGCGGGGAGCGCAGACCGGCGCCTCGGGGCGGCGAGGCCCGGTGGGATACCGTATTCACTTGATCTTGCTGTGAGACACCAAGGAGCCCCCATGAACGCACGAGCCGTCCAGATGTGGTCAGCCCGCGGAGCCATCGCCATCGTGGCAATCGGCGGCGCCGTCGCAATGTCGGGCCCTGCGCTCGCGGCACCGGCGGGACTCAAGGTGCTGAGCACCGAGATGGGCAGCATCGACCTGCTGGCGTGCCCGAACACCGACCCGATCTACGACAACCTCCCCGTCACGTTCAACTGGTTCATCCGTCCGGCATCGGTGAGGCCCACTGACTTTGAGATCGTGCGCGAGGATGGCTCGGTGGCCACTCCGGTGTGCGCCCTGATGTACCCCCCCAATGAGCCGGATGAGCGCCAGACGATCAACCTCATTGGGAACTTCGACGAGGGCGCAGCCGACCCGGCCGTGAAGGTGCGTCCGGCGCAACTTCGCATCGTGGGTGCACTTCGGGGGCAGCCCATCGGCGCGACGCGGTGGCGTCCGGTGACCGGGCTCGCGCCGCTCACCATCACCGACGTTTCCGACCCGCCCGCCATTGTGGATGCATGGATGCTCACGCCGCTGCTCGCCGACCTTTACGCGACCGATCCCAACCGTTGCACCGTCGGCACCGCGTTTGTGCGCGTGATGTGGTCGAACGGCATCAACGCCTACTCCAGCAACCCCAGCTCCCTGCCACTCGAGGTGGGGCGCAGCACGACGTTGGCCTACCGCGCCGTCTTCCGCTTGTCGTCCGGGCAACGCCGGTCCATCACGCCGATCGCGCTTGGCGACCTGCTTGATCACTCCACCAACGGCGTGCCCAATCCGGCTCTCGACGACAACATGCACGACCTGTGCCTTGCGTCGGTGCCGAAGGGTGCACGGCTCGTTGGCGTGAGCATCACCAGGCCCAATCTGGTGATGAAGCCGAGCAAGGTGGGCAATCGGGTTCAGACGTTCGTCGTCCGGTAGTCACCGGGCCGACTGATGGGCGAAACGCAGAGGGGGCCCAGCACGCTGAGCCCCCTCGATGGTTGCGCGCGAGGAGCGGGGCCGTCTGGCCGCGCTCCTGATTGGGGTGTGCCTAGTGCGACTCGATCACGCGGTCAACGAGGCCGTAGTCGGCAGCCTCCTGCGCGGTGAAGAAGCGGTCGCGCTCGGAGTCCTGGTGGATCTGCTCCTCGGTCTTGCCGGTGTGCTGGGCAAGGATCTGGTCGAGGCGGGCACGCAGGTTGAGGGTCTCGCGTGCGTGGATCTCAATGTCAGTCGCCTGGCCGCTGAAGCCCGACAGCACCTGGTGGATGAGGATGCGGCTGTTGGGAAGCGCCATACGCTTGCCCGGCGCGCCACCCGCCAGCAGCAGCGCACCCATGCTCATTGCGATACCGCAGCAGATGGTCTGCACGTCCGGCTTGATGAAGTGCATGGTGTCGTAGATGGCCAGACCGGCATATACCGAGCCGCCCGGCGAGTTGATGTAAATCGAGATGTCCTTGTCGGGATCCTCGCTCTCAAGGTGCAGCAACTGGGCCACGATGAGGTTGGCGATCTGGTCATCCACTGGGGTGCCCAGGAAGATGATGCGCTCGTTGAGCAGGCGCGAGTAGATGTCGAACGAACGCTCGCCACGGGCGGTCTGTTCGATGACCATCGGAATGAGCGGGCTCATGCGGTGGTGACTCCTTCTGTGGTTGATCGGTTCTGGTTTTGCGATGCGAGGAATGCGCCAAAGGCGGCGACCGCGCGGAGGTCCTCCTGGTGCAGGCGTTCCACGGCCCAGTCGATCTCCGCCCGCGGATCGGGTGCGAACCCGAGCGGGTGGCGGACAGGGCGTGGAGGTGCAGCGCCCAGCGCGATGGCCAGGTCGAGGAATATCTCGCCCGCCCCGCCACCGACGACGTCGGCGATGCGCTGAAGTGCCCCGAGGGACGGCTCCTTGAGCCCCCGCTCGACCTCCGAGAGGTGCGCCGGGCTCATGCCGGCCCGCTCGGCGGCCGCGCGGAGCGACAGACCGGACTCCTCGCGACGGGCACGAAGTGTCTCCCCCACGAGATTTCCCACCTGCTGTTCGCTCTGAGCGTACATCTGCACGCTGAGAGCGTATCGCGGTTACCTGCGAATGCGACCTGAGATCCGTTCGATGAGACCCTCGATCCCGCCCGCCGGATCAGGCGGGCGCTGCCCTGGCGCGGGCGGCAACTGGGCGCGGCGTTCGCGTTCGCGGTCGCGCGGCCCCAGCCACGTGCGTTCCATGATGATCATCACTGTCGTGGCAGCCACAGTGGCGAGGAGGAGCGATGCGATGGCGCCCTGTTTGAACACTCCGGGCACGATCACCAGCGCCGGTATCCACACGATTGCGAACATCAGCATGCCCCTGCCCACCTTGCGCGTGAGGCGCGCCTGGCTGTCGTACACCGCCCGAACGACGGCATTATCGGCGTCGCGTTGGTGGCTCATCAGTGGCGCCCTGCCTCCAGCCCCCCCCGCGTTGCGGCCACCAGGTCATCCACATCCTCGGGCACGCGGGCGATGGAGAATGCGCCCCGCCAGTCCATGGTGAGGGGCGCATCCAGCGGTGCGCCGTCCTCATCGACAACGATCACCCCACACTCGGCGGCGATGAGCGCGGCCGCAGCGATATCCACGATGCGCCCCGGTCGCAATACCGCGAGGCCATCAAGGCGCCCGAGGGCCACATAGGCCATCGACAGTGCGAGCGATCCGAGGCTGCGGATGCGGCTTACGTGCGCGAGGTGAGGCATGGCGCCCGCGAGGCGGCGTGGCGATGCACCCTCCACCACAGCCAGCCACAGGCCGCGATAGGCGCGCTCGATGCGCGGCATGCCATTGACCTGAACCCCTTGGCCGCGCACCGCGACGATGGTCTCACCGGTACCGAGGTGCCTGAGCAACGCAATGCGCACGTCCGACAGCCGCGGGCCATCGGACACCGCGATGGAGATGCAGAACTCCGAGAGTCCGCGGCGGGCGTTGCGGCTGCCGTCGATCGGGTCCACCACCACCAGCGCGCCATCGCCATCAAATGACCTGGTGCCGAGTTCCTCGCTGATGAGGTCAAACCGCATGCCGTCGGCATGTGCCTGCTCCAGCACCTCAACGATTGCCGCCTCGGCATCGCGGTCGATCACCAGAGTGGTGTCGCCTCCCTTCCCCCGCCCTACCTCGGTGCCGCGCTCGTCGGGCGGGATCGCGGCCACTGCCGCGGATGCCCGATCGGCCGCGCGCGTGACGATGTCCACCCAGGCGGCGTCGCCGGGGTCAGTCGGCCAGGGGCTGAAAGGCAACGCCTGAGAGGATCTTGGGAAAGAAGTAGGTGGACTTCTGGGGCATGACGCCGCCCTCATCGGCCACAGCCGCCACCTGATCGGTGGGGATGTGGCGCACGATGAGCGCGGCCTTGGCGCGGCCGGACCGCACGGTGTCCCACGCGTCCTTGGCATCCTTGGTGTACGTGAGTATCCCCTCGTGGGCCAGATGGGCCTGATCGCCGCCGAATGCCGGCACCAGCAGGTCACGCTCCAACACGGCCAGATCGAGTCGTTCGGCTGCTGCCGTGCCCCTGCGACGGGTGGTCAGGAGCATTGCCCTGTCGGCGAGCACCAGACCTGCGGCCACCAGATCGGCGGGCGCGGAGTCAAGCGCAGCCTGCAGCACGGCCAGATCGTTGTCGAGGGGCGTTACGTCCAGGAGGGTCTCGGCGCCATCCGGCCACTCATTCAGCACGCGGTGGGTGGGCAACACCACCAGGCCGTCGTCGTTGAGCGAGGTGAGGCCCATCAGCACGAAGTCGTACGGGCGCTCATCATCCCCATCGCCATCCTCGGCCCGGCGCTCGTCGCGGTAGGCCAGAGCCGTCTCGTATCGGTGGTGGCCATCGGCAATGAGGATCCACCGCCCCTTGAGGGCTTCCTCGATGGCGGCAAGGCGTGCGGGATCGTGAATGGTCCACAGGCGGTGCACGGTGCCGTCGTCATCGGTGATCACTGCCTCGGGCTCACCGGTGATGGCCGCTGCCGTCCAGGCGTCGCCGGCCGGATCGGGGTACAGGCCGAACACGGGCGAGAGTTGCACCTTGGTGGCGTTCATCAGCCGCAGGCGCTCTTCCTTAGGGCCTGCATGCGTGCGCTCGTGCGGACGCACCACACGGGTTTCGTACGGCTCGGCACCCACGGCGGCCACCAGGGTCTTGCGGGTTCGGTGGCTGCCATCCGGCAGGTCGAACTCCTGGGTCCAGGCGATCATCACCGGATCGTCGTAGCGCTTCAGCACGCCGCGCGCGGTCCAGTCGGCGATGGTGGCGGCCACTGTCTCGTAGGGGAGACTCGGCAGGTCAATGCCCACCACGTTCCACTGGTTACGCGATGCCAGCTCGTCCCGGTACTCGGGGCCGATGACGTCGTATGGAGGCGCCACGAGGGTCTGCATGTCTCCGGCCACGGCGGGGTCGAAGACCAGTGCTCGGAAGGGGCGCACGCGGGCCCCGCGGAAGTCGTCAGTCACGTGGAGGCACACTACCGGTCGCACCCCCAATCCTTTCGCACACTTCTGACACAGCGACTGACCCC
>CAJAPZ010000029.1 GCA_903943955.1 uncultured Actinomycetes bacterium | reverse complement strand
GGATTGCAGATGGGGCCGGGAGGCAACCCGTGGTAGCGACGCGTGTTGTAGGGAGAGGCCATGTTCAGGTCGGCCCTCGTCAGTTCCTTCGACCACGACCCGAGCGCGTAATGCACCGTGACGTCGCTATCGATGCGCATGCCGAGTTTAAGCCGGTTGTAGAAGACTCCCGCGATGATGCGCCGGTCGCGTTGGTTACTGGCCTCGCGCTCGATGATGGACGCCATGATGAGCACGTCGTACCTGGTGAGGTTGTGCTTCTTCGCGTAGGCGTAGTTGATGCCGGCCGTACGCTGGGCATACGTGCGCAGTTGGTAATTGACGAGATCGCTGACGGGCTTCTTCGGATCCACCGGATAGGTGGCCGGAAAGAGAAAGCCCTCGAGCGAGGTGGGCTTTTTGGTACCCGCGAGGGTCTGCCCCACCTTCGACGGGTCGGTGGCCGCGATGTACTGCGCGGCCGGGATACCAGTCTTCGCCTGCACCACGTCTGCCATCTCGGTGCGCCTGAGTCCTTCAACCAGCAGCACGTCGGTCGTCGTGGGAGCGGTGGCCACCGGTGCATCCCCGCCGCCCCGGGTGAGGGCCGCCACCGCGATGACGGCGACGATGATTGCGAGGATGGGAATAAGCACCACCAGTACCCGGCGGCCTGCGGGTGTGGCGCGCTGGGGCCGTGGGCGGCGACCCGCGGGGGGCCTGGTACTCACGATGCCGTCCCGTGTGAACGCAGCCACGACTCGAGGATGACGCAGGCCGCCACGCTGTCCAGATCGGCCGTGGCCCCTCCCTCGCGGCGCAGCCGCTCGGCTTCGGCGGTGGACAGCCGCTCGTCAGTGAGCACAACGCGGGCATCAACACGCGCGCGCAGACGACCGGCGAACGATGACGAGTGGTGCGCCTGCTCCCCGCGCTCGCCCGACATAAGGAGTGGCTCCCCGATGACGATGATCTCGGGCGCCTCATGGGCGATAACCGCGTCGAGGGCAGCAGCCCCCTCGGCCGCGTCAATTCGGCGAATGACCGGGAGCGGCCGCACGAGCGTGCCCGTGGGATCGCTCACCGCGACCCCGGTGCGCTCGCGCCCGAGGTCGAGCCCGAGGGCCTTCACCCGGCTGCTGACCTGAGCAGCTCGGCCGCGCGTGCCATGGCCTCGGCCATCTTCGACGGGTCCTTGCCGCCCGCCCGGGCCATGCCCGGCTTGCCGCCACCGCCGCCGCCCACGATCGGGGCGATCTCACGCATGACATCGGCCGCCGACATTCCCGCGGCGACTGCGGCGTCGTCGAAATTGGCCACCAGCAGAGCCTTGCCATCTGCCACAGCCCCCAGCACCAGCGCCGCGCCGGTGCCGACCGACTGCTTCACACGATCGGTAATTGAGAGGAGTTCATCCATGTCGGAGGCCTCGATCTCGATCGCCAGCACGCAGACATCGCCGATGCGCTCTGCGCAGGCGGCAAGCCCTGCGACATCCACGCGGCCCGACCGGGACTTCTTCAGGTCGGCCTCAAGGCGCCGGATGCGCTCGTCACGGGCCTCGACCTCAGCCTCAAGGGCCTTCGCACGCCCACGCAGGTGGTCGAGTGCAGCGAGCCCGGTGAGCGCCTCGATACGACGGGTGGCCGCGCCGGTGCTGCCCTCCGACACGATGACGAGCGGGCCGATCTCCCCCGTGCGCGACACATGGGTTCCGCCGCAAAGCTCCTTCGAGAAGTCTCCGGCCTGCACCACGCGTACGTACTCGCCGTACTTCTCCTCAAACAGGCCCACGGCACCGAGGTCATCGGCATCTGCGCGGGCCATCACCTCGGCGCGAACCGCGGTGTCCTCCTCAACCCGTGCGTTCACACTCCGCTCGATCTCCTCGAGCACGTCGGGCTCGATGGGTCCACGGTGTGAGAAGTCGAAGCGCAGCTTGTCAGGGCCCACATACGAGCCGGCCTGGCGCACGCCATCTCCAAGTGCGCCGCGAAGCGCCCAGTTGAGCACGTGTGTCGCTGTGTGATTTGCCTGGGTGGCGTGGCGACGGGCACTATCCACTGTCGCCGTGACCTCAGCGCCCACGGGGAGATCGCCCGTCACTCTGAGGCGCAGCACCTGATCGTCCCCGACCCGCAGTACGTCGATGACCTCGGCACGGCCGCCATTCCCCACAAGAAGGCCATGGTCGGAAACCTGGCCGCCGCCCTCGGCATAAAAGGGCGACTGCTCGATCTTGGCGAGGGCGTCATCCCCCTCGGTGGTGGCGATAGCGGTCATGCGGGTGACCACTTCCATTTGGTCGTACCCCACGAACTCGGTGGCCACCGACGACTGCGCGAGCGCTTCGGCCCGGGCACGGTCAACGCCGCCGCCCTTCTTGCCGGCCGCACGTGCGCGATCGCGCTGCTCGGTCATGAGGCGGCCAAACCCCTCCTCATCCACCTGCAGGCTGTGTTCCTCGGCCGCGTCGCGCGTGAGGTCGAGCGGAAAGCCAAAGGTGTCGTGCAGGCGAAATGCATCGTCGCCGGCGATGACGCCAGCTGCTCGCGAGCGGTCAAGCACCTCACCGAGCAGCTTGGTGCCCTGCTCGAGCGTACGGGCAAACTGCTCCGCCTCGGCACCGATGACGTCCTCCACCGTGGAGCGCTCGGTTGCGATCTCCGGGTAGGCGTCGCCGTAACCGTCGGCGACCGCCTGCACGAGGCCCACAACCCGGGCGGGCTCGAGCCCCAGATATGCACCCTCGCTGACCGCACGTCGGATGATGCGGCGGAGGACGTAGTCGCGGCCCTCATTGCCCGGGCGCACGCCGTCGGATGCGAGAAACGTCATCGCCCGGCCGTGGTCGGCGAGTACGCGCATGGCGCGATCCACTCGCGGATCAGTGTTGTAGGTACGCCCAGAGGCCTGCTCGGCCCATGCGATGAGCGGGCGGAAGCCATCGGTCTCAAACACTGTCTGCTTGTCCTGGAGAATCGCCGCAAGGCGCTCAAGGCCAGCGCCGGTGTCGATGTTCTTCGCAGGGAGTGTCGTGAGCGTGCCGTCCTCTGCGCGGTCGTACTGCATGAAGACCAGATTCCAGAACTCGAGAAAGCGATCGGTGCCCGTAACGGGCCCACCCTCAGGGCCGAACGACGGCCCGCGATCGAGATAGAGCTCGGTATTGGGTCCGCACGGGCCAGTGGGCCCGGCCTTCCAGAAGTTGTCGGCCTCGCCCAGACGCTGAATGCGGTCGCGAGGAATGCCCAGCTCGACCCAGCGCTCAAGCGCCTCGTCGTCGGCCGGCACCCCATCCATGCCCTCGAAGACGGTGATCCAGATCTGTTCGGGGTCGAATCCCAGCACCTCGGTGCTGAGCTCGAAACCGAACCGGATGGCGTCGTCTTTGAAGTAATCCCCGATGGAGAAGTTGCCGAGCATCTCGAAGAACGTGAGGTGCCGGGCGGTGCGCCCCACCTGGTCGATGTCGAGAGTGCGGAAACACTTCTGCGCGCTGGTCATGCGCACAGCCGGCGGCTCCGACATGCCGAGGAAGTACGACTTGAGGGGCTGCATCCCCGCGATGGTGAGCAGCACTGATGGGTCGTCCTCAAATGGGACGAGCGAAGCGGAAGGAATCCGGAGATGCCCCTCGCGCTCGAAGTAGCGGAGGAAGCCCTCACGGATCTCGGCGGTGGTCACGCGGGGCAATGTACCAGCGGTCGGTCGGACCACTCCAAGTTGGGTGCGGGCGCTACCAGGTGCGGGCCTGTGCCCGCACATCCCGAAGTTCATCGTCGAAGGCCCGCTCGGCGCGCTTTCCGGCGCGTGCGCCATCCACTAGGGCCTCCCGCGCATCCTGCAGCATGTCTTCCGCCTCGTCACGCACGATCAGCGGCCACCGGACGGGGTTGCGATCACGACCCGTGAGCCATGCCACCAGAAGACCAACGGCAACGATGAGCGCGCGCATCAGTCCTTCTTCGTGTCAGCTGCCGTGGGGTACGGGCTCTCGTGCTTCACGGGGCCGCTCGCAGGGCGCCCCGCAGCGCGACGTGACTTGAAGCTGCGAAGCGCCTCGCTGGCCGATGCGGTGAGGCCCGAAAGGGCACGCGCCGGCGCCGACACAGCGCCGGAGACGGTGCTGGCAGCCTTTTCGGCGCTCTTCGTGGCGCCCACGGCGCTCTGCATGATCTCGTCAACGTGACCCAGTTGGTCATTCACGCCATCAACGGTCGTCTGCACACGCGTGAGGATCGGCACGGTCTCGTCGGTGATTTCCTCGACCGAGGTGTCGAGTTGCCCGAAGAGTCCGCCGAGGCGGAAGAACATATAGAAGAGCCCGATCCCCACAAGGACCAGGAAGATGGCCAACGCAAGGTTGGCGACGTCAGACCAATCCATCTATTCCTCCGTGCTGTTCTCCCGCGCGGGTGCACGGGTGATTCGTCCTGCGGCCACGAGACGGCCCTCGTCATAGAGAGCCGCGGTCTGCCCCGGGGCAACTGCCTCGGCGACGTCCTCGAGCACAACCTCCCCTGAATGCGCGCCCGTCATCACGATGCGACCCCGGAGGGGGCGCCCATGATGCCGTATCCGGACGTCGAGCGTGCAATCAGGCGTGGAATGCACCACAAGGTCATCAATCTGGATGACCCGCGCGGCCAGGTCGGCCCGCGTGCCTACGACCACGCGATTCGTCGCGGCGTCGGTGGAGATCACGTACATGGGCTCCTTGGCGGCGATTCCGAGCCCCTTCCGCTGGCCCACCGTGTAGCGCCAGTGGCCATCGTGCGACCCAACGGTGCGCCCGCCCACGTCCACGATCTCACCTGGCTGAGCGGTCATTCCGGCATTGCGCTCAAGGAATGGTGCGTATCCGCCCACCCCCACAAAGCACACGTCCTGACTCTCCACCGCATCCGCCGCAGGCAGGCCGCCTTCAGCAGCGAGCGCACGCACGTGATCCTTCTGAAGATCCCCAAGTGGCAGAAGCAGGCGCGACAGCACCTCTGGCCGCAGGCGGGCCAGCATGTAGCTCTGGTCCTTCGTCGTATCCGCCGCCGCCGCCAGTACCCGGGTTCCGTCATCCATCTGCGCCACGCGGGCGTAGTGCCCGGTACTGAGAAGCGTCGCGCCCACGAGCACGGCGGCCTCATCGAGGATGCGAAAGCGCACCTCTCCGTTACAGGTAATGCATGGGTTGGGCGTGAGCCCGGCGCGATAGCCCGCGATGAAGTCCTCGACAACCTCTGCCCGGAAGCGTTCGGTGGCGTCGATGACCAGATGCGGAATACCGAGCACCGCGCAGGTCTCGCGTGCAAGGCGAACGGTTTCGGGCGCACAGCACGAGCGCTCGGCACGAGCCGCCCCGGGGTCGTGCCACAGCCGCATGGTCACGCCCACCACGTCAAAACCCTGGTCAGCGAGCAGCATGGCCGCCACGGCACTGTCCACCCCGCCACTCATCGCAACCGCGACACGCTTTTGACACGGCGACTGACCCCCAAGGGGGTCTGACCCCAGTGTGGCCCCGGCAATCGGGCCTGACCCCGCGCCATCTCCCATCCCAGCGTTGATTTCGGGCACGACACGCTTTTGACACGGCGACTGACCCCCAAGGGGGTCTGACCCCAGAGGGGGTACTAGCCGGTCGGTGTGCCAGTGCTCTATTGCGTTTGTGACTGCGTCTGCCACCACGTCCACTCCGTGGCGGCGCTCCGGGCCCAGGCCCCCGAGATCGGCGTCGAGCGAAGTTGCTGATACCCGCATGGCGTCATCCATCGACGCGCCACGCAGTCGCTCGCATGCCGCTGATGCTGCTGCAGTGGTGGCGCCGCATCCGCGCACACGAAAACCGGCGTCGATCACCATTCCGTCGCTCACGGTGATCTCGATGATCGCGACGTCGCCGCACGCCTCAGCGCCGGCCTCGCCGGTGGCATCGGCGCGTGCAAGACCGCCGGCCCCCACTGGGGAACCGAGGTGCCGCATTGCCTGTGTCGGATACGGGGGCATGAACCGACGGTATCAGGCGAAATAATGCTCCACCGTGCCGCCCCGGGGCGTGATCCGAACCTGCTCAAACAGGTTGGGTCTCGGGCGGGACCTCGCAATGTGCGGCCCCGACTCCATGACCCTGGTCACGAGATACGGCTCGGAACTAAGTCCGGTTGCAAACACGGTCGAGCAACAGCAACCGTAGACCCCAACCAGACCAGTTGCAACGAATCGAGGTGGAGTCTCGACGACCTATTTGCCGTACTTGGCGCGATTCTCGGCGATCAACGCGCTGACCGTCTGCACGAGATCAAATTCGGCCGCCCGACGACGGCACGTGCTTATGAATCGCCTTTGTCGGGGAGCGGCACGGTGCTCTTCACCGAGAGATCCCGAAGTTGGATGTCGTCCACCCCGGCAGGGGCCCCGGTGAGGGGATCGGCCCCGGTGGCGGTCTTGGGGAATGCGATGACGTCGCGGATGCTCGTCTCGCCCGCCAGCAGCATCACCAGCCGGTCGAGACCGAGGGCGAGGCCCCCGTGCGGTGGTGCGCCCAAGCGCAGCGCCTTCAGCAGGAACCCGAAGCGGTCGTCGGCCTCCTCAGCACTCAGGCCGATGCACGCAAACACCGCCGACTGCACCTGCTGATCGTGGATACGGATTGACCCGCCACCGATCTCGAGCCCGTTCAGCACCACGTCGTAGGCGAGGCTTCGTACGCTTCCGGGATCGGTGCCGAGCTTGTCCACGTCATCCGGGTGCGGAGCCGTGAATGGATGGTGCAGGGAGTCCCAGCGGTTCTCGCCGGCGTTCCAGCCCACCAATGGGAAGTCCTCAACCCACAGTGGCGCCCACGCGCCCTCGGGGATGAGGCCCCAGCGCTCGGCAAATCGGGCACGCAGGGTGCCGAGCACCTCAGACGCCACCTGCTCGTCGTCGGCCACCAGGGTGATGAGGTCGCCGGGAACCGCACCGAAATCTGCAATGAGGCCATCGAGGAACTTGGCTACTGGGGAGCGCAGCGTGCCGTCCTCCTGCACGATCGCCCACACCAAGCCCTTCGCACCAAGCGCCTGGGCCTCGGCCATCAGCTCGTCGCCATCCTTGCGCGACACACCCTCACCGGCGCCCGGCACCACCAGCCCGCGCACCACTCCCCCGCCGTCCACCACGCTCTTGAACACTGCAAAGTCGGTGGCGCCGGCAGCGTCGGTCCAGTCCTGGATCTCCATTGCAAAGCGCAGGTCGGGACGGTCGCTGCCATAACGGCGCATCGCCTCGTGGTATCCCATACGCGGGAATGGCGTGGGGATCTCGATGCCCGCCTCTGCGAAGCACGCGACCAGCACGCGCTCGGTGAGGTCCTCGATGTCCTGGGGCTCAACGAACGATGCCTCGATGTCGAGCTGCGTGAACTCGGGCTGGCGGTCGGCGCGCAGATCCTCGTCACGGAAGCAGCGGGCAATTTGGTAGTAGCGCTCCAACCCGCCCACCATGAGCAGCTGCTTGAACAGCTGCGGGCTCTGCGGAAGGGCGTACCAGTTGCCCTGGCTCAGGCGCGAGGGCACCAGAAAGTCGCGTGCGCCCTCGGGCGTGCTGCGCGTGAGCACGGGGGTCTCAACCTCAAGAAAGCCGTCATCGTCGAGTACACGCCGCATGGCCCGCACCACACGGGCGCGCAGTTCGAGAGCCGCGAGCCGCCGGGGCCGGCGCATGTCGATATAGCGGTAGGTGAGCCGTAGCTCCTCCGACGGCTCGGTCGTCTCGTCCTCCACGCTGAACGGCACCGGCTCGGTCTCGGCGAGACGCTCCAGCTCGGTGACCGCCAGCTCCACCGATCCGGTGGGAATGCGTGGGTTGATGGTGGCATCGGAACGCGCCACCACGGTGCCGGCCACGCTGATGACGTCCTCCAGGTGCAGGCGCTCGGCGGCCGCGTGGGCCTCCGGGGCCTTCTCGGGGTGGAACACCAGCTGCAGCATGCCGCTGCGATCGCGCAAGTCGATGAAGATGACGCCGCCGTGATCACGACGGCGGTGCACCCATCCGGCAACGCGCACGTCCTGCCCGGTGGCCTCGGCGGCGCCCACCGCGGTGTGCGTGCGAAAGCGTGCTGCACCGATCATGCGCCACCCCCGGACAGCCGGGCCACGAGGTCCGAGACCGGCACCTCCACCTGATCGCCGCTCTGCATATCCCGCACCGTCGCAACCCCCTCCGCGTGCTCACGCGGCCCGATGATGATCACGTTGTCAGCGCCCAGCCCAGAGGCGTGGCGCATCATGGCCTTCAGCCCCTTGCCCGCTGTGCCGGCCTCTACCCGCAGGCCCGAACGTCGCAGGTCGCGCAGCACGGGCATCAACTCCATGCGGATGTCGGCATCCGGGATCGCCAGATACACGTCCACGATCTGGGTACTCGCGGCCTCCTCACCAAGGGCGAGGGTGATCCGCTCCACGCCAGTGCCAAATCCCACGCCCGGGACATCGGGACCGCCGAGTGACTCCACCAGGCCGTCGTAGCGACCGCCGCCGCCGATGCCGCTCTGGGCACCCAGCCGGTCACACGTGAACTCGAACACCGTGCGGGTGTAGTAGTCAAGGCCGCGCACCAGCGTGGGGTCCTCGTCGAACGGGATGTCAAGCAGGCGCAGGCCGTCGAGTACCCGGGTGTGGTGCTCTAACGCGGCATCGGTGAGGTTGTCCACCAGCCGGGGGGCGTCCTTCATTGCCGCCTGCACCGCGTCGTCTTTCATGTCGAAGAGGCGCAGCGGGTTCTCGTCCATGCGTTCACGGGCATCTCTGGGCAACGAGTCGGCCAGCG
This sequence comes from uncultured Actinomycetes bacterium, assembly GCA_903943955.1. Classification (GTDB taxonomy): domain Bacteria; phylum Actinomycetota; class Thermoleophilia; order Miltoncostaeales; family Miltoncostaeaceae; genus SYFI01. Next base: position 12,381 of record CAJAPZ010000029.1, on the reverse strand, counting down.
GTGCGAGGTGCGCGATGAGCCGCTCGCGGTACGGCCCACGGCCGTCGGGGTCGCCCATGCTGGAGATACGCAGCCGCACCCCGGGCACGCCAAGGCGGTCGTACAGATCGGCCAGGAGCGCGATCATCTCAACGTCGAGCAGCGGGTCCTCGCTGCCAAAGGCCTCAGCCCCTACCTGCCAGTGCTCGCGGAAGCGGCCCGACTGGGGTGCCTCGTACCGGAACATCGGCGCCAGGTACCACAGCTTGACTGGCTGCGGCAGCTTGTGCATGCCGTTCTCAACGTACGCACGGGCCACAGGAGCCGTGCCCTCGGGGCGCAGCGTGAGGCTGCGTCCACCGCGGTCGTCGAATGTGTACATCTCCTTGCGCACGATGTCGGTGGCGGTTCCCACACCGCGCACGAACACCTCGGTCTCCTCGAACGTGGGTGTGGTGATGCGCCCAAATCCATTGGCCGCCATCAAGTCGGCGCTCGTGCGCTCGATGAGCGCCCGCACTCGCGACTCGGCCGGTAGGACGTCGCGCGTCCCGCGTGGCGGCACTAGGCGCGCCCCTGCGACTTCATCCAGCGCTTGAGGGCCATGCGGTAGCTCAGGCGGTCCAGCAGCATGCCCAGCGGGATCATGAACACGAAGATCGCCAGGCTCCACACCAGCGCTATCGCCGGAGTGTCCTTATTGATGAAGTACAGGAACATGAAAAAGATGGCCGCGGCGATTCCACCGCGGATGAACACGCTCTTCAGTCCCGGTCGCCGCGGGGCGCCCTTGGGCAGCCCATCCTTGCGCTTGGCAGGGTGATCACCCGACTCCTCGGCGGCCACCTTGGCCTCACGACGGGGATTCTTTACCGGTGGTGGACCGGCGGTTGGCCTGCGGCGACGCTTGGGGGCGATCTCTCAGTCCTCCGTGATCGCGTGCGGGCGGATCGCCCGCACGTGTGCCTCGACCACCTGGGCCGGGCGGAAATCCGGGAGCCCCAGCGATGCCGGCGTACTCCCCTCTAGGGCATCGCGGGGAACCAACCCCACGAGCTCTGACCCGGCGATTGTACGGCCCCGGGCCCCGGCCTCGCTGCGCACCCGCGCCACGACCTGCGCAATGGGGGTACGCCGGAAGTCCTCGATGTTCATCGACACCTGCGCGCGACCCGTCTTGGGGCACAGCAGCCCCAGCGCCCGCACCCCGGCAAGCCCCGTTCCATCGGGTCGCTCACGCACCGCGGCCGCGATGGACCGTGCGTCGTCAAGGCCGCCGTCGCCAAGCCACATGTTCCATGCCACGAGCGGCGCGCGCGCGCCCACCAACGTAACGCCCGCCGATGGATGAGGCTGCTGCGGACCACTATCGACTACCACCTCGCCCTGCTCCATCGCGGTGGCCAACGCGGCCGCCCCGGCAGCACGAAACCGGGCTGGGCGCTCCCGCCCTTCCCCCGCCGCGCGTCCGTACAGCAGGCAGGGTACGCCCACCTCGGTGCCGATGCGGTATGCCGCGAGCACCGCCGCATCCACCGCCGCGTCCATGTCGGCCTCGCACATGGCCACGAAGGGCAGCACGTCGAGCGCACCCACGCGTGGGTGCACGCCCGCCTGATTGCCCAGATCGATGACATCACGGGCAGCAGTGGCCAGAGCAACCCCCGAATCAACCAGCGCCAGGGGCGATCCGGCAAGGGTGATGACCATCCGGTTGTGGTCAGCATCGGCATGCACGTCGAGCACCCGCACCCCCGCAACGGCGGCCGACGCCACGAGCCGATCGATCAGGTCGGCGCGGCGGCCCTCGCTACAGTTGGGTACGGCCATGAGGGCGGCGTTCTGCCGCCCCGCCAATCTCCGCGCGGCAGCCGTGGCCGTCGTCGCGGACACCGTCACATCACCACCCATCGGGGTCGTTTCTGCGCACGCTTGTCAGGCTGCTCACATTTCTCCGGCCATACAAGTGGTCGGTTGCCGTCACGGGGATTGCCGCGCTCGGGTTGATGGGCTGCACCATCACGTTGCCGTACATCACCAGACGGATTATTGACGACGTCCTGAACGGCCAGCAGCAAGACGCTCTGCTCCCCCTGGTAATCGGCGTGATCGTGATCGGTGTCATCCGGACCATCTTCGCGCTCATGCGCCGCATCATGGCGGGAAGCGTGAGCCTCTCGGTGGAGTTCGACCTGCGCGGCCTCGTGTTTGCGCATCTGCAGCGTCTCTCGTTCGGGTACTTCGACCGCATGCCGGTCGGCCAGCTGATGTCGCGGGCCACCAGCGACCTGCAGACCGTGCGCTTCTTCCTTGGCTATGGCCTCATCTTCCTGTTCATGCATCTGTTCACGCTGGTCTTTGTGACCGTGGTGCTGCTGTTCATCAACGTGCCGCTCACGATTTTGGCGCTGCTCATGGGCCCGGCGCTCGCCGTGGTGGCAATCAGGTCGAGCCGCCGCACCCATCCGGTGCTCGTTGACGTGCAGCAGAAGGAGGCCGACGTCACCCAGACGGCCGAGGAGAGCATCGCCGGGATCAGGGTGGTGAAAGCATTCGGGCAGGAGGTGGCCCAGGCCGACCGGTTCTCGGTGCGGGCCCATGCCGAGTTCTCCCGCAGCATGGATGCCGCCCGCCTGCAGAGCTTCTACCAGTCGCTGATGGGGTTCCTGCCGGTTCTCGGCGTGGCGGTGGTCATCGCCGTGGGCGGCACCATGACGATCAACGGCGTGCTCACGCTGGGTGAGTTCGTGCAGTTCTACCTGTACCTCGCGCTCCTCACATTCCCCTTCCGCTCCATCGGAATGCTGATCGGCAACGCCCAGCGCGCATCGGCCAGCGGCCAGCGTGTATTCGAGATCCTCGACACCGAGCCCGAGATCCAGGAGGCCGATCCCCCCGTGCCCCTGCCCGCGAATGGTGGCGGTGCCGTGCGCATCGAAGGCGTCACCTTCGGGTACGACCCCGATCGCCCGGTGCTGCATGGGGTGACCCTCGACATCCCGGCGGGCAAGGTTGTGGCCTTCATCGGTGCCACGGGGTCGGGCAAGAGCACCATCACCCAACTGATTCCCCGCTTCTACGACCCCCAGCACGGCCGGGTGACGATCGATGGCGTGGATGTGCGCGACGCACCGCTCGACGACGTGCGCCGCGCCGTGGGCATGGTTGGACAGGAGCCGTTCCTGTTCTCCGACACCGTGCGGGCCAACATCGCCTTCGGCCGCCCGGAGGCAACCGACGCCGAGGTGGCTGAGGCGGCACGCCTCGCCCAGGCCGACCCATTCATCCGGGCACTGCCCGAGGGATACGACACGGTGGTGGGCGAGCGCGGATTCACCCTGTCGGGAGGACAGCGCCAGCGCGTGGCAATCGCCCGGGCATTCCTCGTGGATCCACGGGTGCTGGTAATGGACGAGGCCACCGCATCGGTGGATGCATCAACCGAGCGCGAGATCTCGGAGGCGCTCAGATCGGTGATGCGCGGGCGCACCACAATCATCATCGCCCACCGCCTCTCCACCATCAGCCTGGCCGAGGAGATCGTGCTGGTGGACGGCGGTCGCATCGCGGCGCGCGGCACCCACGAAGAGCTGTACGCCAGCAGCTCGCTGTACCGCGAGATTCACGATCAGGGCCTCGCCCGGCCCGATGAACTCGTCTCGAGCGACGCCTGATGGGCTCGCACCCGGTGGGACACGGACACGCCGGCGGCATGCTGGGCCCTGTGCGCGACGAGGAGGACGAGCCGCGCGTCAGCCGGCGCCCCCGCCGCAACATGCGCCGCCTGCTGCCGTACTTCCGCCCATACCGCCGACGCGTGATCTGGACGATCATCCTCATGCTCGTGGTGACCGCAGCGGGGCTCGCGGGCCCGGCGCTTGCGCAGGTGGCCATTGATGACGGCATCTCCAAGGGAAGCGTCACCGCGCTTGTCGTGATCGTGAGCGTGTTCGTGGTTATCGGCCTCATGGGCTGGATCGCCGGGTACTGGCAGTCGTATCTGTCGTCATGGGTGGGTGAGCGCGTGCTGCTTGACCTGCGCAGGCAACTGTTTCGCCACATGATGCGGTTGGAACTGGGCCACCATGAGCGCACACCCACCGGGCGCAGCGTGAGCCGGCTTACGTCCGATATCCAGGCCGTCAATCAGTTGGTGGTGGAGGGCGCCACATCACTGGTGATCAACGGCCTGTCGCTTATCGGCGTCATCATCATCCTCACCGTGTACGACTGGAAGCTGGCCATGGCCGCCTTCCTCATCTTCCCCATCCTCGCCGTGGGCACGTGGTGGTTCCGCGTAAAGGCCACGGCCGCCTACCGGGTAACCCGCGAGCGTGTGGCCACCGTGCTCACCGTGCTGCAGGAGACCCTCTCGGGCGTGCGCGTGGTGCAGGCGCATGGACGCCAGGAGGAGGCTCGTCGTCGTTTCCGCGAGGCAAACGCCGACTACCGCAAGGCCAACATGACCACGGTGACGGTGTCGGGTGTCTACTTCCCGGCCGTGGAGCTCTTGGCCGCGCTCGGGACCGCGCTCATCCTCTGGTACGGCGGCAACCGGGTGCTGGACACCGACCTGAGCGTGGGTGTGATGGTGGCCTTTATCGGGTACCTCGCATCGTTCTTCGATCCGATCCAGCAGTTGTCGCAGCTGTACAACACCTTTCAGTCGGCCATGGCCGCGCTCGAAAAGATCTTTGGAGTGCTGGAGACCGACCCGGGTATCTCCGACCGCCCGAACCCAGTTGACCTGCCCGACATCTCCGGGCACGTACGGCTGGATCACGTGTCATTTGGATATGGACGCGAATACGTGATCAGAGACGTGAGCCTGGACATCGCGCCGGGCAGCACCGTGGCGTTGGTGGGTGCAACCGGTGCGGGAAAGTCCACCCTCGCGAAACTCATCGCGCGCCTGTACGACCCCGACGAAGGCGTGGTGTCGGTTGACGGCATCGACCTGCGCGATGTGCGGGAGGAGTCGCTGCGGTCGGAGATGGGCATCGTGCCCCAGGAGGGGCATCTGTTCAGCGGCACCATCGCCGACAACGTGCGATTCGCCCACCCCCAGGCCACTGACGACGACGTGCGCCGCGCACTCGACACGGTGGGGGCCCTTGAGTTCGTCGACTCACTACCCGACGGTGTCGACACCGACGTGCAGGAGCGCGGCGCACGCCTCTCTGCCGGGCAACGGCAACTCATCTGCTTTGCCCGCGCACTCGTGCCCGATCCCAGGCTCATCATCCTCGATGAGGCCACGTCATCAATTGACATCGGTACCGAGCGGCGGATTGAGGAGGCGCTCGACCGCCTTCTCGTGGGTCGCACCGCGGTGGTCATCGCGCACCGCCTCTCCACCATCCGACGGGCCGACCGCATCGTCGTGGTGGATGACGGCCGGATCGCAGAGCAGGGGACCCACGACGAGCTGATGCGGGCAGGTGGCCTGTATGCCGGTCTCTACGCCGATTGGGAGCAAGCCTCCACGTGACCGCGCCTGTCGCGTAGATTCACAGCAACACTCCCCAGGAGGATCCGAGATGCCACCACGCAAGTCGCAACGTCTGTCAGTCGGCGCCTATTTGATTGACGCCCTCAGGAAGCGTGGGGTCAACCATGTGTTTGGTGTCCCTGGCGACTTCATTCTCGGCCTTTACGAGATCGGCAGCGAGCGCGGAATGAACATGGTCAACTCCACGCGTGAGGAGGCGGCCACATACGCCGCCGATGGGTATGCGCGCGAGAAGGGCCTCGGCGCGGTTGCAGTGACCTACGGCGTGGGCATGGTGGCCACGATGGCGGCGCTCGGCGGGGCCAATAATGAGATGGTGCCTGTCGTGGTTATCGGCGGCGCCCCTGGCATGGGGGAACGTGATGGCCGGCGCATCCATCACTCGGTAAGCGACGACCTCGACGCACCGCGACTCATGGCAGATCACCTCACCTCGCATTCGATGCTGCTCGATAACGCCGACACCGCCTATGCAGAGATCGACTGGATCCTCGACCACTGCATGCAGGAACTTCGCCCGGTCTTTATCGAACTGCCGCGTGACTTGATCTCGGCGGTCCCCACGCAGGTCTATTCGCCGTCGTACACCACCCCCCGGACAATCAGCATCCCCGAGCGCACCAACGCCTGCGCTGACGATCTGGTGGCAACCATCCGCGCTGCGCGCCGGCCCATCATCAACGTGGGCAACGAGGTGGTGAAGCGCCGTCTGGGTACCCGCGTGCTCGCACTTGCCAAGAAGATGAATATCCCCGTGGTCGAAACCGTCATGGGGAAGGGCGGCGTGAATGAGGACGAAACGTCGCTCACGCTGGGCGTGTACAGCGGCGCGGGCACAATCCCCGCCCTGCGGAAATTCGTTGAGTCGGCCGATTTCGTGATGCAACTGGGCGTGAATGTCAACGACATCACCACCGGCGGGTTCTCGAGCGCGATCAACGAGACGTGGTCAAGCAATGCCTATGACGGACGCGCCCGAGTGCACCACCGCACCTACAACGACGTGTGGCTGCCCGATCTGCTGGGCGCGCTTGAGCGCCGCGCGTTACCGAAGAAGCGCGTCCCGGCCACGTTGCCGAATGGGTGGGTCCGCCCGGTAAAGATGACGGGGCGCCTGACCACCGACATGGTGGCCGCCGCGCTCAACGAGTTCATCATCCCGTCCGACATCGTCGCGTGCGACGTGGGCGTGGCAGCGCATCTGGCGATGGACGTGAAGATGCGCCGCGCGACCCAGTTCCACATCGCACGCCTGTACGTGGGAATGGGATTTTCCATGCCGGCCGGCATCGGCGCCGGGCTTGCACGGGGTAAGGGGCGCCCGATCATTCTGATTGGCGATGGCTCCTTCCAGATGACCGGTTTCGACCTCTCCACCGGTATCCGTGAAGGGCTCAAGCCAATCGTCATCGTCATGGACAACCATGGCTACGGTGCCGAGCGCAGCATCAAGGACGGCCCCTTCAATGACGTCAGTGTGTGGAATTACGCGGCGGTGGCCGGCGTGGTGGGCGGCAAGGGAACCCAGGTGGCAACCGGCGTGGAACTGCGCGACGCGCTCAGTGCCGCACGGCGTGACAACCGCAACTCCCACATCATTCAGGCCGATCTTGACCCCCTTGATGTGCCACGTGCGCTGAAGGCTCTTGGGAAGGGACTCGCGGCCCTGATGAACGCGAAGTAATCGCGCGGGCCTGTGCTACCTTTTCGCGCGGCCGGGAGGCAGTGGGGGATCGTCTAGTTGGTAGGACACTGGGTTCTGGTCCCAGGAGCGGGGGTTCGAGTCCTCCTCCCCCAGTGAGTCCTCTTCCGAGGTCCTCACGGTCAACATGAAGTACCCAGTAGGCCTACGTGGCGCATTCGTCTAGGGGCCTAGGACGCTGCCCTCTCACGGCGGTAACACGGGTTCAAATCCCGTATGCGCTACTCAATGCGAAGGGCCGCTCATTGAGCGGCCCTTCGTCGTGCCATCGCCCTGCTCGTCGGGTCAGCCAGTGACCACGATATGCGGCGCACGGCGTGGCATCACCACGGTGGTGCGCTGAACTTCACGGGTACCCCCCGTCGGTGCGAAGGCCACTCGCAGAGCAACGCGGATCGAATGGCGCGAGACCACCCTTCGCCCTGCCGGGGTGAGCGTGCAGCCAACGTGGTACGTGCCGCCCGTGCGAACCGTCCGGGTGCCCGCACACACGGCGCTGCGTACGCCGGCACTCGTACCCACGACCGTCACCTTGCCGGCTGACGGCAGTGCCAGTTCGACAACTGGCCCCGCGACCCGTGCAGCTGCGCTGTCGACAGTAAGTGTGGCCGGTACCGATGTCGACGCCGTCGGTGCCTCAGTCGCCTCGGCGGGCGCAGTTGCCTCACCGGGCGCAGGCACGACCGGGACCGGATCGAAGCGGGCGCTCGCCGTCTTGGCCCCATCCATGGTCACGGTGCACGCCGGGGCGTTCCCCGAGCAGTCGCCGGTCCACCCCGCGAACGACGAGCCACTTTGCGGCGTCGCCGTGAGTACCGCCGTTGTTCCGTCGGCAAATGTCCCTGTACAGGTCATCCCGCAATCGATGCCCGACGGCGAGGACGCCACCGCGCCGGTACCCGTACCGGAACGGCTCACCACCAACGCCCGGGCGGGTGGACGTCGCAATTGGGTGAGCGTACTCATCGACGCCGAGTACAGATCTTCGCCATTCGCCGAGAAGGCCAGGGTGGTCCCGAAGTCGGCGTTGTCCCACTCCGCGCACTCTGGACCCGTTCCGGTTGCCCAGATGCACCCGGCCGTTCCCGGCAGTTGCGTGATGGCAGCCGTCTGCGGATTGATCGACATAGTGGCCAGCTGGGTGCCGCCAGCTACGTATCCGTTCAGGCCATCGGGGGAGATCGCCACCCCGTCGGCCTGACCCACCCCGTACGCGGTGGCGCAATTTGCATTCGTCGGAGTCTGGGCCTGGTCCTGCAGGCAGTTGCGCTCGGTCAGCAGGCCGGTTACGCCATCTCGAGCGAATGCGACGACGTATCCGCTCTGGCCCCCGACGAGCACAGACGTGCCATCGGTGCTCACAGCGACGGACCACGGATAGGACACCGCCCCGCTCGCCGACGCCGTGCACCCGCTCGGCGCCGGTGCGTCGGCGATACACCAGCCCGACCCGGCAGGCTGCGAAAGCCGCCCGGTCGTGGCGTCACGGCTCAACCCGATCACCGCCTGCCCCAACCAGAGCGATGCGTACAACTGCGAGCCATCGGGGCTCATCGCGAGGCCAGCCGGGGCGTCGAGCAAATCGATCGTGCCGCCGGTACATGGCCCGGCCGCCGTCACATCCTGCACACAGTCGTTTGGCGTCAGCACCCCGGTCGCCACATTCCGGCGGAACTGAAGGATCGTGTATCTGTCGCCCACCGCATACACGTCGCGACCATCCGGCGACGCCACGAGGAACTGCGCCCGGCTCCACGCGACACGCTGATTGGCGGGGACGCGACTGCAGTCAGGGATCCCCGAGTCATTACTGGTGAGGCACCCGCTGTTCGCACCGGACTTCTGCGTCAGCGCGCCCGTCGACGGATCGCGATCAAACGACTCAATGGCACCGGCGTTCCCCGTGTGGCTGAGCGTGTACGCGTTCCGGCCATCCGGGGAGAGCACGATCGCCCAGGCGTTCTTGGCAGAGCGGACCGGCGTGTTGAACGGAACGCCGGTCGACTCGGATACAGCACCCGTCACGGCACTGCGATCAAACGTGTTGATCGACATTCCGTAGTAGTTGACGGCGTACACCATCGTGCCATCGGCACTCACCACATCGCTCTTCAACCCATACCCGAAGGTACCGACCGCGCATGGCGGCTGAAGGAGCGCGGTCATGCTGATGCAGTTGCCTGGACTCAGCCCGCCAATCCCCGTGGCAGAACCCGAAGCGAGCCCCAGACCTGCAAGCCCAGCGACGAGGGCGCCAACGCCCGCGGCCCATCGGAAGATCCTCAGTGTCGCCAACGTCCCCTTCCTCTCAGCCGGTGACCGGCGTCGGTGCTGCTGTTCGCGCGAGGGTCACGGCCCGCGCCGCCGTCCGTACCGTCCCGCCGACGGGCCGATACGCCACGACCAGGCGAACCCGGAAGCCGTGCGTGGCCCGCTCTGCTCGTGTTGCCGGCGTCAGCCGGCACGCCACCGCGTAGCTCTGAGTGCGCCGCGCGATCGCGGCACCGGCACACGCACGAGTGGTCGCCCCGACGCGGGTACCAACCACCCGGATGCGCCCTGGTCCCGGCACGCGCACGGTGGCGACGATCGCCGCCCCCCCTGTCCTCATCGCGCCCAGCGTGAATGCATTCGACGGGCCGGATGGCGAGCCAGGTGCGTCACTTGCCTGCTGTCCGTTTGCTTCCGGCACAGGCAATCCGCCCCCACTGGCCGCGGGCGTCACGCCCCCACTCGGGGTCGACGCCCCCGACCCGCCCTGCGCGTTGGTGGCCACCACCGTGAACGTGTACGGCACGCCATCGGTGAGCCCGGTGACCGTGCAGGCGGTCGCGCCGGTCGTGGTGCACGTGGCCCCACCGGGGCCGGCGGTCACCGTGTAGCCGAGAATGGGCGAACCGCCGTCGTCGCCCGGCGGGGTCCACGACACCGTGGCCTGCCCGTTGCCAGCCGTTGCAGTGACGCCCGTCGGCGCGCCAGGCGCCGTGGCAGGTAGGCGGAACACCGCGAGCCCCGCCGCGGGCGTCGTTGCGCTGCAGCCAGCGTTCAGACAGATGCCCGAGAACGGTCCGCCAACCACAAAGCCGTGGTCTCCGGTTGCCATCACGGCAACCTCATCATTGACCCCATCGCCGATGGCGCTCCAAGAGGAGCCATCCCATGAGAGAACGTGCGGCAATGCCGCGCCCCCGGCAACGAGTGTTGACCCGGCGAAACCCAGGGAGCGCATTGGATACATACCGAATGGCGCCGAGCCCAGTGGGGTCCACGCGCCCGAACTGGGCGCGAGGACATCCCCATTCCCGGATCGCTCGCCCACGTAGGACGTTCCGCCGCGCGCGGCAACCCACGGACCGTACGGCCCGTCCACTCCCGTGAGAGCCGCCTCCCATTGCATCCCGGTCCACCGAGCGACGTACCTGGTATTCGGTACAGGCTCCGAGTCGTCGTTCAGCGCATGCGTGAACCCGCCCCCGAAGTACACATCGCCGGTCACGGAGTCGATCGCCACGGAATCAGCAGGGTTATTGAGCCCACTCCCGAGGGATGACCACGTGCCAGCGGGCGTTATGCGCCCCGTGTAGCCGCTGAACGCCCCGCCCACGTACACGGTGCTCCCATCTGACGCCAACTGCAGCACCGAACCGCCCCCGATCGGCGATGCGGGCGCAGGCTGCCATGCAGCGCCGTCCCACCGGGCAAGCACCCCGGGACCGGTCGCCGATCCCATGTGCTGGAAGTACCCGCCCGCCCAGAGATCTCCGTTCGCGGTCACGGCCAGCGAGCGGACGTCGTTCGAACTGGTGATGCTGTCAACGCCCGACCCGACAGCGGCCCAGGTTCCCGTGTAGAGGTCGTAACGGGCGACACCATTCACCGCCCCGACACCGGAGGCAGTGGTGAAGCTGCCCCCCGCGTAGACGTAGTGCCCGTGGAGGGCAAGGGCCTTGACGGTGCCCCCCGAGAGCCCATTCAGGGCCTCCCACTCACCCTGAAGCGGCGCGGCCTGAGCGACGCCAGCCATGCCAGAGAGTGCTGCAATCGATGCGAGGCAACCAGACACTGCCGATGGCAGCCAACGGACTCGGGCAGATGAACGTGACACTGGGCTGTATTCCCTCCGGCGACAAGGTAGTGAGTCTCCATCATATATGATGATTCCTCACTCTGCGGTGCCGGGCGTCCACGCATCACCTCCGGGCGCATCCACCTCGGACCCAACATTGCGCGCAGTTGTGGGACGATTGGCGACAGGTGCTCAGATGACCGATACACCACCATCCAACCGCGCCGCTGTCCGACGCGAACGCACGCGCAATGCGCTCATCACCACTGCGGGGGATCTCCTCGCGGGAGGGGAGACCAGCGCAACGATCCAGAACATCACGGATCAGACCGATGTCGCCGTCGGCACCTTCTACAACCACTTCTCGTCGCGGGAGGACCTGTACGACGCGGCTGTTCTGGCCGCGCTGCAGACCATCGAGAAACACACCGTTGCCATTCAGGCGCAGGCGAGTGGAGACCCCGCCGAGGTGGTGAGCATCGGGATCCGGTGCTTCGGGCGGATGCCGGAACAGTTCCCGCGCGAGACCCGCATCGTCTCAGAGGCCGCGAAGTTCCGTCCGCTCGGCCCAGCGGTGAGCGACCGCTTCCGCCGCGACGTCGATGCGGCTGTTGCGGCGGGACGATTCAGGTGCGACGACCTGGAGATGACCCTGCTTCTGGTTGCGGGTGGGATGACCCGTGTCATCACCAGCCGCATCAGCGACCCCTCGCTCGACATCGGGCGCGTTGACAATGCGACATCCATTGCACTGCGCATGCTGGGTATGGATGCAGCCGAGGCCGACGAGATGGCCCATCGCCCGCTCCCGGCATGACATGACGCGCGGGCCGTCCCCCGGCCCGCGGTGACGAAGGGGGCCCCCCGCCCAGAGGGTGCCCGGGCCCTGCTGCGCGACCGCAACGTCTCGCGCCTCCTGGGGTCGCAGCTTCTCAGCACCCTCACGTTCGGTGTGGTGGCTGCTGCCCTTGGCTGGCAGGCATTCCAGCGCACCGGCAGCCCGCTCACGCTTGGGCTCATTGGCCTCGCCGAGTTCATCCCAGCGCTCATCTTCGCGCTGCCCGCAGGCCAGATGGCCGACCGGCTTGACCGGCGCAAGGTCGCCGCAGTCGGCATGGCCAT
>CAJAPZ010000028.1 GCA_903943955.1 uncultured Actinomycetes bacterium | reverse complement strand
GGCCCCTAGACATGGCGGCCATTGATGTTGGTGGCCTGCTCGCCGCGGTCGACGCCCTCGCACCGTTCGCACTGGCCGAGGACTGGGACAACGTGGGTCTCATGGTGGGGCGTCGGGGCCGCGAAGTCACCACGGTGCTGGTGGCACTCGACCTGCGCCCGGCGGTGTTGGACGAGGCGCTCGCCCTTGGTGCACAGGCGATCCTCGTGCACCACCCACCCATCTTCCCTGCGCTCTCCGCAGTGAGTGACGCCCGCACGACTGGGCGCCTGGTGTTGCGTGCCGCCGAAGACCGAGTGGCAATCATCGCCGCTCATACCAATCTCGATTCCGCCCGCGGCGGCCTCAACGACCTGATGGCTGATGCGCTCGGGATGACCGCCACCACGCCATTGGTCCCATCGCCCCGCAACCCGGCGCTGGGTCTTGGCAGGGTAGGCGAGGTGCCGGCGACGACCCTCGGGGCACTGGCCGCCATGGCGGTGCGGGAGTTCTGCCCGCGCACGGCCAATCTCGGCCTTGCGGGTGATCCAGACATGCCCGTGCAGCGCGTTGCCATCTGCACCGGGTCCGGTGGGTCGCTCATTGACGCCGCACGCGATTGCGGGGCTCAGGCCTACGTGACCGGTGACCTGAAGTACCACGACTTTGATGCCGCTGAGGGGATGGGCCTTGTGAACGTGGCCCATGGCGCGGTTGAGGGCCACGTGCTTCGCATGTGGACGCCCCTGCTCGCGGCTGCGCTCAGCACCACCCGGGTACAGGTGATGTCGTCGTCGGTGGACACCGACCCATGGTGTGCGGCCTGCTAATCTGCCCGGGCCTCGCGGGTGTAGCTCAGTTGGCTAGAGCGTCTGCTTGCCATGCAGAAGGTCGAGGGTTCGAGTCCCTTCACCCGCTCCTCGAGAAGCCCCGCTCCGGCGGGGCTTCGTCGTTTTCGGTGCCTATCTCGGGCTGACGCGAATGCGCGGCACGGGGAAGTCCGCGGGAGACTGGTGATGGGCATCTGCCGGTCCCGTATAGGGGTCGGTCCAGGCCATGCCCGCGGCCCCGCAGAACTGCAGGGTGGGCACCGTGTAGATGCGCGGGTTCCGTGGCCAGCCCACGCGCATGGTGAGCGTGAAGGGCTGTGCGAATGGGGTGGGGTCGCCGACCGCGGCCCAGGTGACCGTCCAGTCGCCACCCGCCGCATGGGCGATCGTGGGGGTCCAACCGACCGGACCCGTGGGGCGGATCGACCGCCAATCTGATGAGAACCAGGCCACCACACGATTGGTGGCCAATCCGCCGCTGCAGCCGTGCTCGATCTTCAGCGAAAGGTTGCCTGAGCCACTGGCCTTGGCCGTCTTGCTGCCGAGCGTCACGACTGCGTGCCCCATTGCAGTGGCCGAGCATGCAAGGCCGGCCGTCAGTGCAAGGGCGATGACGGGCAGGGAACGGGGAGGTCGATGCATGGGGTGTGACCTTACTGGGCGCGACAGGTGGCATGCAGGGCGCTTCGTGTCCTAGTGTGCGGGTCCGCCTCGGCGACCTGGCGAACTGGGAACGCATCGGTCTGCAAAACCGACATGAGTGGGTTCGACTCCCACGGTCGCCTCTATCGCTTCGCGTGGCTCCAGCCGGTCCCCAATCGCACGGGGTTCGGGGTGCAGATCGCAGCCGATGCTCAGGTCGGGCGATTCCCCGATACCGCGCAAGAGCGCCTCCTCTCATTACCCGACGCGGCACGCACCCCGGGGGGCGTGAATTCGCATACCGCTTGAGGCAAAGCAATAGCGGAGTGGTGCGAGGTGCTGTGTGGTATCAAAAAGTATGAAAAGGTACTTAACCCCCCCAATGGTTGTGTCCGCCGTCGCGCTCGCGGTCGCCCTCGGCGGCGCGAGCTACGCCGCGATTGTGATCCCGAAGAATTCGGTCGGCGGTGCTCAGCTCAAGAAGGCCGCCGTCACCTCAATCAAGGTGAAGGACGGTTCTCTGCTCGCGAGCGACTTCAAGGTCGGAGAACTCGCTCGCAGCACGACCGGAGCAACGGGGGCAACCGGGGCAACCGGGGCAACCGGGGCAACCGGGGCAACCGGGGCAACCGGCCCTGCCGGTGCTGCCGGTGCTGCCGGAACCACGACGCGCCTCGCGTTCGAGGGATCCGCCGGAATGGGCTTTACCGGCTCCTACGTGGACGTCGTGGACCAATCCTTCACCGTGCCGCAGGCGGGCCTTGTCACATTCACCTACAGCGGGCGGTTTGTCGCGGGGGGTGCGAATGCGGCTTTTCACTGCGTCATCAAGGGCACGGGGGCCGTCGGCGCGGCGCCGGCGGTCTATTCGAGCGCGCTGGCTTCGATGAGCACGATGCTGCCGGTGGTCGGAAGCTTTGATGCGGCCGCCGGCCTTAACCGTATCCAGTTCGAATGTCAGGCTGACTCTGGGTCACTGACGGCGCTCGGGTGGAAGATGGTCGTCTCGCTCCCCGGCGCCTGACACGCAGGCAGTGGGATGCCGTGCCGGGGGCCGTGTTGCGAATGCAGGCGACGAAGGTTTTGCGCCGGACGCCGGGTACTATCTGGGCTCGTTGGTGGAATTCGCCGCGCGCCAAACGGGGTTACGGGTCGTACTGAGCCCCACGCGTTCAAGAGAGGGCTGGCCACATCGTGACCACCGGAGCCGTTGCCGAGTCCTCACGATGCCCGGTGGAGCGGTAGCGTGCGCGCATGACCATTACCGAACACGACACCCATTCACTGCGGCGATGGAACATCTGGCTGGTGGTGCTCCACGCGGCACAGGGCATTGCCATTCTGGCGCTGGCCACCGCCTTCACCCTGCCGGTGATCATCCCCTTCATGTCGGGGCCGCCCGGCAGCCCGATCGGCGGCTTCGAGCCGGTGTGGGAACTGCCACTGGCGACCTTCGTGGCCATCTTTCTGTTCCTCGCGGCGCTTGATCATCTGATCTGCGCGCTGCCGGGCACCAACGCCCGGTACATCCGCAACCTCGAGCGGGGTACCAATCCGTTCCGGTGGTGGGAGTACTCGGTGAGCGCCTCGCTGATGATGGTGCTCATCGCGATGATCACCGGGGTGGCCGACCTCTCGGCGCTCATCGCCATCTTTGGCGCCAACGCCGCGATGATCCTGTTCGGCCTCGCCATGGAGCAGCGCAACCCGGTGGGTACCGAGCGCGTGGACTGGCGCCCCTTCATCTATGGCTGCGTCGTCGGCGCCTTCCCGTGGATCGCCGTCGGGGTTGTTCTTGTGCGAACTCAGATGGAGAACGGTGTGCCGGGTTTCGTCTACGGCATCTACTTCTCGCTGCTCGTTCTCTTCTTCTCGTTTGCCCTCAACATGTGGGCGCACTACGCCCGTAAGGGTCGCTTTGCCTCGGTGGTGTCGAGCGAGCGGGCCTACCTGGTGCTGTCGCTCGTGGCCAAGTCGCTGCTGGCATGGCAGGTGTTCGCCTCGGCCCTCTCGGGCTGAATCCGCCCGGGGTGCATCCAGCCGCCCCCCGCCACTCAGTTGCCCCAGACGGTCACCTGCACGCTCGCCTTGCCCGCGGCCTTCGGCGGCTGCACCAGCATGGTGGCCTTGCCTTTGGGAAATGACTTCGGAACCGTCGCGCTGACGGACTTCGCTGCTCCTGGTGTCACCGATCCCGACCAGATCTTGAAGACCGTGCTTCCGCGGGTCAGGGTCACCAGAGTCTTGCCGCTGGCAGATGCGCCCGGCAGGAACGTGAGCGCCACCTTCTTGCCCCTGGTCACGGAACCCGGCACCGCCGGGCCGGTTGAACAGCATCCGAGCACCGTCTTCGATGGCACGGGGATGGCGGTGCCGGAGCCGGTGGCCATGCGGCCGATCGTGCCCCAGTTGCCGCTCGCGAACCAGATGTTGCGATCGGGGCCGCTCACCAAATCCCTCCCAGTCGCGGTGCCACCCGCAATCGGTGCAGCGAAGGCACTCACGAGGCCATTTGTGCCCGCCCGGATGACGCCACCCCCGCCTGTAAACCAGGCGCGGCCGTCTGGCCCGGTGATGAGAGTGCATGCCGACAGAGCAGTCCAGCAGTTGAAGGTTGGCGCGGTGGCGACGACGGTCATGATGCCCAGCGGGGAGATGGACAACGCTGTGGGGGAGCCCACCTGCATTCCAGCGGGGTCGGTGCGCCCAACAACGGCCCACACGTTGCCGTCCGGGCCGTTGCCGAGTGCCCCGACGACGGTCCAGAGTGAGTTTGGGGATCCCCCCGGTACCGGGAACACGCTCCCCGATCCGGCGGTGGTCATGGTGCCGACCATGGCGCCAGTTGCGCCCGACGTGGTGAACCAGAGGTTGCCATCGGTTCCCACGATGAGTGCACTTGGCGCGAAGGCCCCGTCGGGTGCGGGAACCATGGTGATGACCCCCTCAGGGGTGATGCGGGCCACCGACGTGCCGCCATCGAAGCCCGCCCAGAGGTTGCCGTCCGGTCCACTCACAAGGCTCGTGGGCTGTGGGCCGGCGGGGAGCGCGAAGGTGGTGACGGTGCCTGCCAGTGTCATCCGGGCCACTAGGCCCGCACCGTTGGGCCCCTCGTCCTGAAGAAACCAGAGGTTTCCATCGGGTCCGGCGATGAGTTCGGAGGGGCTGAGGTAGGGAGGTGGGAACGACGTGGCGGAAAAGGGGAACGACTGCAACACCTTCCCCGTGCTGGGTGACAGCGAGCTGATACCGGCGCTTGCGCCCGCTGTGCCTGATGACAGGTACGGGTACCAGAGGTTTCCGTCCGGACCCACCACGAGCGACCCGGTTGGGGAACCCGGTCCTGCCGGGTATTGCACAGATGACCCGGTGGCAAGTTTCGCAGGAGCGGCCTGGCTGATGGTTGGAACCATAAGGCCGAGGGCTCCAAGCGCGGCAGCGATGCGAGGGATGTGATGATGACTGATGCTCATTGGCAGTCCTCAGAGATGGGGTATCCCCGGCGAATCTACACAGGGGATACCCGGAGATCGCCTGCGGGGTACCGTTATAGACATGATCTCCCCCAACCGCACGTCGCCTCTCACGCGGCAGTTATCGGTCTCTGCGGGCCACATTTTGGCGCGCGCATAGGTGTCCGGGATGTCGCGTTGGCGAGGATTTGGAGGAGCACGGGTCCCATGGGCTCAGTGGCTGAGAACGTTGGTGCGGCTGATTGTCGCGGCGTCGTTTGCGGCGCTCGTCGTCACGGTGCTCGGGTTCCCCGACGAACCCGCTGCGTGGGCCATGGTCGCCGTGGCCGTGGTGGTGGGCGATACCACCGGCGAGTCGGTTGCCGCATCGTGGAACCGCATGCAGGGATCGGTCGTCGGCTGCCTCTCCGGCGCGGTCGTGCAGATCAGTATCCCCATGGTGGCGGTGCCCATCCGGGTGGCCATCGCCATGGCGCTCTGTCTGTCGGTATGCCGCCTGCTGCGGGTGGGGAGCGGCTGGCGCCTTGGAGTGGCGCTGGCGGGGTTCTTCATCTTTGTGCCCGGAGTGCAGGAGTGGCAGATGGTGGGCTGGCGCCTGGCTGCGACCCTGCTCGGAATCGCCATCGCCCTACTCGCCGTCATGTTTGTGGCCCCCGACACCGCTGCCACGCGGTTGCGCGATGGCATCCGGGGTGCGCTCGCCGCCATCGCATCGTCGGTTCATGCAGACGTTGAGTCGTGGCTCAGTGGTGGCGCAGGAGACGCGGCGGCGGCGGTGCCAGACGTTTCCCGCCTGCGCCCGCTGGTGGTTGACCGCCGGCACGAGATCTCACGACGCGCCCCGATGCCGGATGCGGTGTCGGCCCTGCTCGACGGAGTTGACCTGGCCGCCGCCGGCGTGGAGCGTCTCAATCGATATGGGCACGAGCAATCAGATGTCGGACTCCATGCGCATATCGCCGACGACCTGCGGGTCGCTGCCGCCCGGATTGCCTCGGCCTGCGAGGCGGCCTCGCATGCGCTCACCGATCCATCTGCCCATCGCGATGCACTTGCCGATGCCAGAGCCGGACTCGAGACGGTGGAGACTGATCTCGAGGACGCCATCGAGCGACTGCGGGCACTCGGCGTGACCCCCACGGCCCGTGCCGCCGAACTCACGCGGCTGTTTGGCGTCATCAATGCCCTGGGTCTTGTGGCGATGGGCCTGATGCGCGCAATCGACGCGCTCCGGTAGCCGCTACCGTGCGGGCATGGCAGGTATTCGCCATGGCGCCCGCTGGCTGATTGCGTCTGATGGCGAGGACGACGGCGAGCGCTGGGATCGCATCCCGGCCCTTGTGGCCGCGGCGCTTGTCATCATCCCCGCCACTGCGGTTCCGGTAATGGGGATCGCCACGATCATCCGCACCGATCACGGAATCGGCTGGCAGGTGATCACAGGGGTTCTCGCGGCGATCGGTGTGCTCGGTCTGGCCACCATTATCAGCGGTGCGCTGGCCGCCCTGCGCCGCGTGCGTTCACCGGTACCCATGGTGCTGGTGGCATCGGGAACAACCATCGCAGTGGTGGCCGGCATGCTTCTGGCTCCCGTGATGATGGCCAGTTTGGGGCTGGGGTAGGTCAATCGTGAGAGGGCTGCCCCCGGGGTCAGCCGCCCTCGCCACCACCCGGTGGCGCTGGAGGGAGGGCGTTCCAGGTCTTCTGCCATGCAGCGGTCGCGCCACTGTGCCCAGCCAGGATGACCCAGGTGGTGGATGCGGCGGAGATGCCGATGATCGCCACGGACAGCACCACGGTCACCCAGCCGCGTGAGAGAAACCGGCCGACGGCTGTGCCCGGACCCATGCGCAACTTATCGCGCCAGATCCACGCCACATAGATGATCGCCAGAAGCACCGTAAGTACGCAGAGCACCTTGGCGGTGTCGCCGTATGAGGCGTGGCTGCGAATCAATTCTTCGTGCCCGTTCGGCAGGCGGTGCTGCAGCTTCTCGCCCGATTCGCTGGCCAGAAACCCCGCGCCTCCACCGATAACCGCGGTGATGAGCAGCGCAATGCTGAGGCCGCGCTGATAGCGGCGCCAGAACACGGTGAGCACGGCCAGGATGAGCGCCACCGGGATGAGCACGATGGGGAAATGCACCAGTAACGGGTGCGTCGGCAGTTCACCAAACGATTCAAGGATTCCCATGTGATGAACCTACCGGTGGGGCTGGCCACCCGGGGAGATGGAAATCAAGGATTTGGACTGGGTTTCGCGAGGGTTGGGGAAGGATTCACGTGCGGAGGGTCGCTCGTCACCGTACGGCCTCGCGCGCGTTGCCCCGCCCCGACCAGATGGCTAGCATCCACGCGGCAATCGACTGAGTGCACCTGCTGGGGTTCCAAATCCGCCCAGAGGTCATTTCGGTCGGCGTCCGGGGCGCGTCTGGACCGTGGGGTCCACTGACGAATAGCGCCATCGGTCGCTCACATCTGCTTGGAGGCACGTTGTCAGCACGACACTCTGTGGTGATCCGCCTCGCCGGTGAGTCCGGTGAGGGCGTCATCTCGTCAGGGGACATTCTTACCCAGGCCGCTGCACGCGGCGGGTACTACACCCAGACCTTCCGCACGTTTCCCGCCGAGATCAAGGGCGGCCCGTGCATGTACCAGTTCCGCTTGAGCGATGAGCCCATCTGGAGCCACGGCCGCGACGTGGACCTGCTCGTGTGCTTCAACCAGGAAGCCTGGGACCTGAACTGGGATTCTCTCGGCCCCGACGGCGTCATCCTCTACGACATCACCGAGGTGGCGATTCCGGACGACTACCTGTCCCGGGCCCGCCCGGTGCGCATGGAGGAGCTCGCCAAGGAGATCGGTGGCTCGTTGCGTGCCAAGAACATGGTCGCCGTCGGCGCTGTGACCGGCGTCCTCGCGTTTGACACCACGCCCATCGAGGAGCTGGTGCTGCGCCGCTACGCCCACAAGGAGGGCGTGGCCGACGCGAACATCGCCGCCCTTCACGCGGGCTCCGACGAGGCAGCCGACCTGAAGGGTCGCTACCCGCTGGTACCGCCGGTGGAGACCGAAGAAGACCGGATGCTCATCTCGGGCAACCAGGCCATCGCCGTCGGCGCCATCGCCGCGGGCGTCAAGTATTTCGCCGGCTACCCCATCACCCCGGCATCCGACATTCTTGAGTGGCTGTCGGTGCGCCTGCCGCAGGTCGGCGGCCTCACCATTCAGTGCGAGGATGAGATCGCCTCGCTGGCGTCTGTTCTTGGCGCGTCCTACGCCGGTGCAAAGGCCATGACCGCCACCTCGGGCCCCGGCCTGTCGCTTATGGGCGAGCTCATCGGCTACGCAGGCACCGCCGAGATCCCAGTGGTCATTGTTGATGCCCAGCGCGGTGGTCCGTCCACCGGGCTGCCCACCAAGACCGAGCAGAGCGACCTGAACCAGGCGCTCTACGGCAGCCATGGCGACGCCCCGCGCATCGTCATCGCGCCGGTATCGGTGGAGGACTGCTTCTTCGCCACGGTTGACGCGTTCAATTACGCCGAGGAGTACCAGGTACCGGTCATCCTCCTCACCGACCAGGGCCTGGCCACGCGCCTCGAGGTGATTCACCGCCCCGAGACCGACACCATCACGCTTACCCCGCGTAAGACGTCCAAGGGCGTCGCCCGCGAGGACTACAAGCGCTACGAGTACACCGAGAACCACATCTCGCCAATGGGTATCCCGGGCGAGCCCACCGGCATGTACGTGGCCACGGGTATTGAGCACGATGAGTACGGCCACCCCGCTTACACGCCTGAGATCCACCTGGGAATGGGTCACAAGCGCTGGGACAAGCTGGAGCCGCTGAAGGCCGGCGCACCGCACGCGGCACACGGTGAGGAATACCCGACGGACGTCGCGTTCATCGGTTTCGGGTCCACCTTTGGGCCAGTACGCGAGGCCATCGACCGCCTCACCGAGCAGGGGCTGTCGGTTGGCTCGTTCTACCCCCGCGTACTCATGCCGTTCCCTGCCGACCGGGTGATCGACTTCGTGAAGGACGCGAAGCGCATCGTCGTGCCGGAGGTCAACTTCACCGGGCAGCTCGCCCGCCTTATCAGGGCCGAGACCGGCATCGAGCTTGAGAGCGTCGCCAAGTGCGACGGCCTGCCATTTACTGCAGAGGCCATAATGGATCTCGCCAATCAGGAGGTAGCCGTATGAGCACGCGCAAGCCCAGCGATTACAAGTCGGAGCTCAAGCCCATCTGGTGCCCGGGCTGCGGCGACTTCGGCGTTCTTGCCTCGCTCTACCGGTCGATGGCCGACCTCGACCTCGACCCGGCCCAGACGGTCATCGTGTCGGGCATCGGCTGCTCCAGCCGGTTGCCGCACTTCGCGAGCACCTACGGCATCCACACGCTGCACGGCCGTCCGCTGCCGGTTGCCATGGGCGTCAAACTCGCCAACCCCGAGCTCACGGTCATCGCCGTGGGCGGCGACGGCGACGGCTTCGCGATTGGCCTGGGGCACTTCCCCCACGCCGCACGCCGCAACGTGGACATCACGTACCTGGTGATGGACAACGAGATCTACGGTCTCACCAAGGGCCAGGCCTCGCCCACGTCGCTGTACGAGCAGAAGGCGCCATCCACGCCGTTCGGTAACCCAGAGGACCCGCTCAACCCGCTGGCCCTTGGTATCGCTGCCGGCGCATCGTTTGTGGCCCGGGGCGCGTCGTTCAACACGAAGGCCCTCACGGAGCTCATTACGCAGGCCATTGAGCACAAGGGGTTCTCGTACATCGACGCCCTGTCGCCGTGCACCACGTTCAACAACACCCAGGAGTCGTGGAAAGAGTTGGTCAGGGACGTGGCTCCGGACCACGACGTGACCAATCGCGAGCAGGCGTTCGAGCTGGCCCTGAAGGGCGGGTTCACGTTGGGAATCCTTTACCGCCAGGAGCGCCTGAGCCAGAGCGAGCGGTACAGGAACATCCTCGACAAGGCCAAGGCCAGTGACGTCGACACTATGCTCGACTCGTTCAACGCCCGTAAGGGTGCGGCAATCGGCAAGCCCTCCTGAAGGCAGCCGACATCACCTGATGCGCCCTCGGGCCCGCTTCGGCGGGCCCGAGGTGTTTCTGGCGCCAGTTCCCTCGGAACCCCGGGTAGGGAATGTGTGTTCCACCGAGACGGTGGCGATTGGCACCCCGCTACTCATTGCGGAGGATCCCTTTCAGACGGGGGCGCACACCTCGGCTCGGTCCCTCCGATGGGCCGAGGTCCCCTCAGGGCTGAACCGGTGGCAGGACCTCCGGCCGGGCCAGGGCCCTGATAGGGCGAGCCGATCCGACCCCCCGGTCGGATCGGCCACCCCCCGCAGATGCGATCAGCTGCCCCCGGTGCAGCCGGTCAATACCAGCGCGCGGAGGCGGTCGATCATCTCGGCACCGATGCGGGTCTGCTCGGCGGTGGGGTCGGAGTTGATCAACTCGATCGCCTCGCGGTCGGAGTTGGCGAGCGCCACGTTGTCGTCGGCAGCCTGAGTGATGAGCCGGTAGTCGTCAACCACCCTCGCCCACTGCGCGGCGAGATCGGCTGGTGGCACAAGCCCAGCAACGCTGTCGAGATGCGCGTGCCAGGCGGCAGCGGCCTTGGGATACCAAGCGCGTGCCTCAGCGACGCTATCGGTGGGTGGGTTGCCCAGTGCTCCGACGCGGGCGTACAGCGCGGTACAGGCGTTATTGACCGTGGTGCGAAATGCCGTGGCGGTGAGTGCGGGGCCGGTGGTGGTGGGCACCGTCACCCGTGGCGTGGTGGGCACCGGGCGGTCGGTGCCGCCGCAACCTGACAACCCGATTGCTGCAATGAGCGCCGCTGCCGTGATGGCGGGCGCTCCCCGTCTCATCATTCGCTGGCCGCTGATCCGTCGCGTACGCGCTCATCGGCATCGAGGGCCATCTGCTTCATCTCCTCGGTGCGAAGCGCCACGCGTGTTGCCAGTTCCGGGTCGGAGAGCGCGAGGATGCGCGCGGCCAGCAGGGCGGCGTTGGTGGCGTTGTCCACGGCGACCGTGGCCACCGGCACGCCACGGGGCATCTGCACGATAGAAAGCAGGCTGTCCATGCCTGACAGCGCGCTGGTGCGCACCGGTACGCCGATCACGGGCAGGATGGTGACCGACGCCAACATGCCGGGCAGGTGCGCCGCACCACCGGCGCCGGCAATGATCACCTGGATGCCGCGGTCGGCAGCGTCCTTGCCGTACTGGATCATCTCGTCCGGCGTGCGGTGTGCGCTGGTGACGCGCACCTCATAGCCGATGCCGAGTTCATCCAGCACGTCCACGGCTGACTGCATCACCGGCAGGTCGGAGTCGCTTCCCATCACTACCCCCACCACGGGCGTGCTCATAGACGCACTATCCCGGCTGCAAGGCGGGCGGTATCGAGGGCATCCTGCGGGCTGGCTCCGAGCGCGGTCACGTGGCCCATCTTACGGCGCACGCGAACATCGGCCTTGCCGTAGAGATGCACGTGGGCCCCGGCCACTGATGCGGCGCCCGAGATGTCGGGGGCACTCGGGCCATCGCGGTCGCCCAACAGGTTGACGAGGGCCGCTCCGGGGGCGATGAGTGCCGTTGACCCCAGCGAGAGTCCGAGGATGCCGCGAAGGTGATTCTCAAACTGCGAGGTGACACAGGCCTCGATGGTGTGGTGACCTGAGTTATGTGGCCTGGGGGCCAGTTCGTTGATGAGGATCCGGTTGTCCGCGGTGTGGAACATCTCCACGCCGGTCACTCCCGCGCCTCCTGCGGCGTCGGCGGCGGCCCGCGCCACGCGCTTAGCCTCTTCGGCCACCGCCGGGCCAATGGGGGCGGGGCACAACAACTCGCGCAGCACGTGGTCGTGCTGGCGGGTCTCCACCACCGGGTACACGGCGTCGCCACCTCCATGGCGGCGGGCCACCATCACAGCGAGTTCGCGCTCGAAGTACACAAACTGCTCCACCAGCACGCCACCACCGCGCTCGGCCAGCACCGGGTAGGCGGCACGGGCCTCATCGAGGTTCGCGCACAGGGCATTGCCGTAGCCGTCGTAGCCAAGGTGGCGCGACTTGAGCATGAGCGGCCAGCCCAGATCGTTGCCGATGGCTTCGAGGTCGTCGGCGGAATCGGGCACCGCGAACGGTGCAACGGGCAGACCCTCGTCGGCCAGGCGCTGCTTCTGAAGCGCTTTGTCCTGCACTACCCGCATGCGTGCGGGGTGGGGGCGGACCGGTGTGCCGGCATCTTCGACCGCCATGAGAAACTCGGCATCGACAAACTCGTTCTCGAGCGTGAGCACGCCCACCTCGCGGCCAATGCGCATGAGCGCGTCGGGGTCCTTCCAGTCGCCCTCGATCACACCAGCGGCCATTGGAGTGGCGGGCTCGCCGGGTCGACCAAGCACTGCTATGCGGATTCCGAGAGGCCACGCCGCCAGCACGGTCATCTGGGCCAGCTGCCCGGCGCCAGCGATGCCGACGTCATAGGCGGGCGTGCGGTCACTCACGGGCGGGACGCTACCAGCGCTGGTGGTAGGTTCGTATCATGAACCCGACAAAGCAGATTCAGCTGGCGATGGTCGTCGTCGCCGTTATCGGTGCCGTTCTCGGATTTGTCCTGGGCGGCTGGTTGTGGGCTTTTCTGGGCCTGGTTGCCGGTTGGTTTGTTGGGGCAGGCGTGGGGGCGCTATGGGTGCGCAGATAGCGCACTGCCGCTTCGTCGCCCCTGCTAACCTCATCCGCCCGAGGGCGTTTAGCTCAGTTGGGAGAGCACCAGCTCGACAAGCTGGGGGTCACTGGTTCGAACCCAGTAACGCCCACTCTCGGTAGAAAGGTCCGTCTCGACGGGCCTTTC
>CAJAPZ010000027.1 GCA_903943955.1 uncultured Actinomycetes bacterium | reverse complement strand
ATCGCCATCCCCGTGCTGTACGGGCTTGAGGAGGCGGGCACCCTGGTGAGCATGACCGGCCGGGCCCAGCGCCTGCGCCCCGGTGCCGCGGGGCCCGAAGGTGCCGCGGCCGCCTGGGAGGTACTGGTGGGCCTGAGCCACCGCATGGGCCAGCCGCTTCCCGACCGCACCGCGGCGCAGGCATTCGACCGCCTGGCCAAGCAGTTCCCCGCATTCGCCGGCCTCACCTGCACCGACCTCGGGCTGATGGGCGTCCCGATCGCTGCCGGTACGGGAGGGCCCGCCGCTCCCGCGCGCAGGGCCGAGGGCGAGGGATTGCCGCTGGTGGTGTGCACCCCGGTGTTTGGTGACGCCACCGCCCACCGCAGCGACGCGCTCGACTGCGTGCGCGAAGAGACCCACCTGGGCCTCAGCCCAGCCGAGGCCGGCCGCCTGGGTGTAAGCGGATCAACCCACGTGCAGGTGACCACCCCGTTTGCCTCAGTGCTGCTGCCTCTGGTGGAAGATCACCGCCTGCACGAGGCCGGCGCATATCTGGTGCTGGGTGACCCCACCAGCATGGCGGCCACCCTTCTGCCCGAAGGTCGCGGGCCGGTGTGTGCCGCAATCACCGCACCGGTGGCGCAGGGAGTGGGCGCCTGATGCCCCAGGAAGCACTCCTCACCATGATCATTCAGGCCATCATCGTTGTGGTGGTGGTGCTGTCGTCGTTCGCATATCTCACCCTGTTGGAGCGCCAGCTGATTGGACGCTTTCAGGCACGGCGTGGCCCTAACCGCGCAGGCCCCTTCGGACTGATGCAGCCGCTTGCCGACCTGGGCAAGTTGACGTTCAAGGAAGACTTCGTGCCCGAGGGCGCCAACGCCACGATCTTCCGCTTGTCGCCGCTCATCTGCGTGATCGCCGCCGTGGCCACACTCTCGGTCATCCCCTTTGGTGGGGTGCACGAGATCGGCGGACACACCATCACCCTGTACGGGGCCGACCTGAGCGTGGGCGTGCTGTTTGTGTTCGCCATGAGCAGCCTGGGCTTCTACGGGCTCATCCTCGGGGGCTGGGCGAGTGGCAACAAGTACTCGCTGCTTGGCGCTGCGCGCAGCGCCGCCCAGCTGGTGAGCTACGAGGTGGCCATGGGCCTGTCCATCGTGGGCGTCGTCATGATCAGCCAGAGCCTCTCACTGGTGGACATCGCCAATGATCAGGCCGCGCACATCTGGTACATCGTCTACCAGCCCATCGGCTTCATCATCTTCATGATCGCGGCGTTTGCCGAGACCAACCGCACGCCCTTCGACCTGGGCGAGGCCGAGAGCGAGTTGATCGCGGGCTACAACCTGGAGTACGGCTCGGTGAAGTTCGCCATGTTCTTCCTGGCCGAGTACACCAACATGATCATCGTGTCGGCCCTCGCGGCCACGCTGTTTCTGGGCGGCCCCGACGGGCCCTTCCTGCCCGGCTTTATCTGGCTGGGCATCAAGATCGCCGTGCTGCTGTTTGTGTTCATCTGGGTGCGCGCCACCGTGCCGCGCCTGCGCTACGACCGCCTGATGAAGTTCGGGTGGAAGGTGCTGCTGCCGGTGGCCACTGCCAACCTGCTGCTCACCGCCGTCATCGTCGGCCTCGGATTTGCCAACTGATGGGCCGCCTCGACGCACTCAAGGGGTTTGGCGTCACGTTCCGGACGCTGCTCACCAAGCCCGTCACCATTGGCTACCCCGAGCACAAGACTCCCGTGTACCCGCGCTTTCGTGGTCGCCACCGCCTGTGGCTGCACGATGACGGGCTGGAGAAGTGCGTGGGCTGCTCGCTGTGTGCCGCCGCCTGCCCGGCTGACTGCATTCGCGTGGTGGCCGAGGAGAACACGCCCGAGCACCGGGTGAGCGCGGGCGAGCGCTACGCGCGTATCTATGAGATCAACATGGCGCGCTGCATCTTCTGCGGCTACTGCGAAATCGCGTGCCCATTCGACGCCATCACGCTCGAGCACTCGTACGAGCTGAGCGAGTACACCCGCGAGGCCCTCATCTACACCAAGGATGTGCTGCTTGAGCCCGCCCCCAAGCAGCCGCCGCTTCACTCCAACGTGCCGGGCGGCCCCATTCCCCCGGGCGAGGCATAACCGTGGCCGTTGACGCACTCATCCCCGGGGCACCCATGCTGTTTATGGGCGAGGGCTTTCGCGTGCACGCCACCAGCCGCGAGACCGGCGGTGGGTTTCTCATCGCCGAGATCACATCGCGCCCCGGTGGTGGGCCGCGCCATATGCACTCGCACGAGGCCGCCGAGCAGTACATGTGCCTGGAGGGCGGCATCACCGTCATCACCAGCGACGGCGTGCACCGCCTGTCGCCCGGCGAGTCGGTGACCATCACCCCGCACCTGGCCCACACCTACCGCAACCTGAGCGACGCGCCGGCGCGCCTTCTGTGCACGCTGTCGCCACCCCAGGACATGGAGGCGTTTCTACTGGAGGTGTGCGACCCGCACACCGAGGGCGCGCCCCTTCCCGCCGTTGACCCGGCCGTTGTCGATCACGCCATGCAGATCGCCGGACGGCACGGCATGCAGATCCTTGACGAGTACGACCCGGCGGTGCTCGCTAATGGGTGAGCAGGTCACGTTTGCCATCGCGGCCATGGGTGCCGTGGGCTTTGGAATCGGCGTGGT